>JAGLKG010000161.1 GCA_023141835.1 Maribacter sp.
AGTGCCTTTTGGTTCGCTACCCATAAGAAATTTTCCTCTTCGTGTTTTAAATGCTTTATCCAACCTTCCCGTATTTGTTCCCCAGTCAACATACTGGTCTTATTGGTATATAATAAATATTGGTACATATATTCAATGTCGGTATCATCATCGGCTCCCCAAATTTCATCTTCACCCCTAAAGACAAAATCGATGTTTTCAGACAGGTCGCTTGGTACACCTTCAGCCCAAATACTTGGTTGATCTGGTGTTCCCCAATCTTCCCGGGTGTAAAAATCCCCAGTTTTAGTTTCCCCTATGTTTCCGACTTTATCCATTTCGGTAACAAGGCCAGTCCAGTTGGCAATACATTGTGCCAACCAAAATCCGTATAATTTATCTGCATAGGCTGAACGGGAGATTTCAAGATCTGTGGGTTTAGGCGTATAGGGCGTATAGGTAAGATTGGCATCTTTCATCGTGTTTACAATCTCTTTTTCTTGCGTTTTGGCCGTATCTTTGCAAGAAGACATCGCTAAACAAAAGGCCAACAGTATGGTGATAAGAATTCGATATTTCATAGTATTTATTTTTTGGATTCATTTAGAAAGTTATCTATTTCAGCGTGAGTAGGGATTGAAGGTTGTGCGCCTTCCCTTGTAACTGAAATGGCAGCTGCCGCTGCTGCAAAATTAATGGCCTCTTGCAGGGATTTCTCATTCGTAATGGCCACAGCCAAGGTGCCATTAAACACATCTCCCGCTGCGGTGGTGTCCACTGCATTTGCTTCAAAAGCTTTAAAGTGTTCCATACCATCTTTATTACATAAAAGACTGCCATTTTCACCTAGAGTAACAATTACATTCTTGACTCCCATTTTTAGGAGATGTTCCGCTGCTTTTCCTGCAGATGCCGAATCTACAACTTCAATCCCGGTCAATAGACTTGTTTCGGTTTCGTTGGGGGTTATGAGCCAAACCTTCTTTAGCAAGTCTTCACTCAGCTTTTGTGCGGGAGCCGGGTTCAATATAAGCTTAACATTATTTTGATAGGCGATATCGGCAATATATTTAATGGTTTCCAAAGGGGTTTCCAATTGTAGAAGAACCACCATTGAATTCTTGATCAAGTCTGTAAAGGGCTCAATATCTTTGGGCATAAGCTTCATATTGGCCCCAGGTGCTACCGCAATGGAGTTTTCGCCTTTTTCAGATACAAAAATTTGGGCAATTCCCGTGGGTTCGTTTTCATCGGTCAAAATAAGATCCGTACGAAAACCTTCTTTTTTAAAGTGGTTTTTCATATTCTCACCAAAGAGGTCATTCCCTACTTTCGCTATGTACGCAACATCACCACCAGAACGTATTGATGCCACTGCTTGGTTGGCTCCCTTCCCTCCAAAAACCATACTTGACTTTCCTCCCAAAACAGTTTCGCCGACTGCTGGGATTCTTGGTAAAGAGATTACCAAGTCCATATTTGAACTTCCTACTACTACTAATTTCATGCTAAGCTACTTTAGAATAAATGATTAACCCTAGACCAATAATAAAGCAAATGAACATGGCCGTAATCAACCAATTCTTGGATTTGGGTAAGTCTTTCAACTCTTTCCAAATAAACACTCCCCAAAGGGCGGCGACCATGGTGGCCCCTTGGCCAAGACCATAGGCAATTGCAGGTCCTGCCTGTTCAGAAGCAATTATACTGAAAGACATGCCTACGCCCCATATGACACCACCGAGAATTCCAATAAGATGCAATTTGGAATTCCCCATTGTAAAATAATCCTTATAGGTTACTGGGGTACCTGCAATAGGTTTGTACATATTAAGCGTATTGAAAATAAAATTGGAAATTAATATACCCACTGAAAAAACGACCAAGGCCGTATACGGGGTTAATTTTCCAATTTCTGGCGTCACAAAATCTGAAGACATTGATTGGGCCACATACTTGTAAAAGAAACCCATGGCAATACCGGCAAGTAGGGAAATCACAATTCCCTTGACTGGGGTCTTTTCCTGTTTTTTAAGAATGTTCTTGTATGCCAGGGCATCTAAAATTATTGCCACCATGATGAAGAATACACCTGTAAATAAAATGAGCGGGTCACCTTCCGGGTTATACATGAAATTGGTGATTACCCCTAGGACCAATGCTATACCAATACCAACGGGAAATGCAATGGCCATACCGCACAAATCAATGGCAATGACCAGTAATAAATTGGCAAAGTTGAATATTATGCCACCCAGCAGGGCATACCCCAGGTACTCTGTTTCTGCTTGGCCCAAATCGGCCAAAAAGCTTCTTCCTTCTTCTCCAATAGAGCCCATGGTAAAGGCAAGTAGTACAGTAATAATCAGGATACCGAAGGAATAATCCCAATAAAACAGCTGAAAGGGCCATTTTTGGCTTGAGAGTTTTTGGGTGTTTGCCCAAGACCCCCAGCATAGCATCGTGATAACGCATAAAAATACGGCCACGGAATAGTTTTCAATAATGTACATGGTATAAGATATTTGGTTGATTAATAGTTGAAACGATACAGCACAAACGTTTGTGCTAATATATTAAACTTCTCTTAGAGAACAAAACCGAGCTTGGTTTATTTGGGATTAAGGGTTAAATCACGTATGGATTCCCTAAGAATGAGCTCTGTCGGAATTTTTATGGAGGTAATGTCAAACTCTTGGTTTATTTCCTTAAGAATGGTCTTTACCGCCATTTCGCCCATTTTTTCAGAATCCTGTTTTACGGTTGATATAGAGGGACTCAAAAGTGAGAGGTACGGATGATTGTCGAATATAATTAAAGAAACATCATCAGGAATTTTCAACCCAAGTTCCTTTGTAGTCTTTAGAATGCCAAAACCAATTAAGTTGTTCATTGCAAATATAGCCGTTGGTGGGTCTTTTAATTGTAAAACACGCTTTGCACTTTCAAGTCCATTTTGAATGCTAAACGAATTCCCTACTATTAGTTCTTCTGATACTTCGATATTGGCATTTTTCAGGGCATCAACGTAACCTTTGGTCCTTTCTTGGGACAATTCACTTGCTCTACTACCGCTAATCAGGCTTATTCTTTGGTGGCCATTGGCAATCAACTCTTGTGTGGCATCATAACTGCCTTGGTAATTGTCAGAAGTAATATAGGGTATGGTTGAATCAGTAAAGTACCTGTCTGCAAAAACCAGCGGAATTTTTTGTTTTACTATTTTGTTGAAATGCAGAAATGAGTCACCAACAGGCGCTACTATTATTCCATCGACCTTTCTACCCATCATGTTCACCACTTGCTTTTTCTCTTTTTCAATGTCTTCATCAGAATCTACCAATATAATTGAGTATTTTGCTTTTGATGCCCATTTTTCAATGTTTTTGGCCATTATTGCAAAAAATGAATTCGCCATGTTAGGAACCATTAGACCTATGGTGAAGGTTTGGGAGGCCTGCAGGCCTTTGGCAATCATATTTGGGGCATATCCAACTTCTTCGGCATATTTCAGCACGGATGTGACCGTGGAATCACTTATTCTCGATTCCTTGCCTTTGCCGTTAAGAATTCGAGAAACCGTACTTACTGAAATATTCAGATCTTTTGCAATTTGTTTTAGGGTTGGCATTCAATCAATTTAAAAGAAGAAAAAATCATAAAAAGGTTTGGTCTAAACAATCAAAAATCAATCCCAAATGAGGACTGAAAAAAATAAATGTAATCAAAGTTTTTTGATAAACCTTTGGAATCAATCATTTACACTAAATTCCCTGCTGCTCAATTTTCCTGCAGTCGGAAAATCGTTAGGAATGGGGATGGTCACTTTTCCTGTAGCGGCCCATTCGGAACCGCGCAACATCGTAGTTAGAAAACCAATGCATTGTACGGAGTAGTCGGCATGCCCCATAATAGTATGAAAAATACGTCCCTCCCCATAATTTAAAACCATTAGGGCCGGTTCATGTCGGCCTGAACCTTTAAACTCCTTAGAGGCATAGGTCGATGCCAAAATCTCCATGTTTTCAGCTGGCCCTCGCAATCTTTCATACAATTCATCTTTGGTATGCAGCCATTTCAAAGGCATACCTTTTGTAATGGGATGTTCGGTATTTCTAACTTGTATTTGATACTCGTGTTGTGGGCCATGACCACCACCATTTCCTGGTGTGGTATCGTGAACCAGTTCATTTTGGTCATTGTAATAAACATAGGGACCGTCTTTTTCGTTACGGTCTCCCCATCCACCGAGACCTATCATCCGGTTATAGGCCTCCCATTTTGGGAATGAGTTATCCGCTGCATGAAAAACGACCAATCCACCACCATTTTGGATATACTTTTCAAAATTCTTTTTGGTTTCGTCGGGCCAAGGTGCAGCATTCCAACCAAAATTGCAGATTACTACATCGTATTCTGAAAAATCAGGACGATAGTCCGAATCCATTTTCGGTTCTTTCAAAGCTATTGTGGGAGGGTTCCCCTCGATGGTATAATCGCTAATATGGGACTCCCCTTTCCAGGTATAAGCTGTTCTTTCCACATCAACCTTAAAAATACCGGTCTCCTCCATATACTTTTTAAGCATAAAGGTGATTTTGGGCCATTGGTCATGGTTATTCTGACCATCGATTATCAAGGCTTTGATAATTGACTTATTTTTTTCAGTGGTTTTTTGGGAATGCAACACAAATGAGGCGAACAGTAAAGTAACAATAACAATTTTTAATCTCATTGGAATGGAATTTGGTATTGGATAAAATTACACTTTCATTAGGCAAATCACAAGAACATCTATTTAATTTCACAGAAGTGACATTGATCAAAAAAGTAAATGAAAATTGCCAAATCATCAAAAAAAAACATTAAAAATAACAAAAAGTTAAATAATTGATTAAATTTAAAAGTTATAATTAACTATACAGTCTTGTAGCATAAGAGTTTTACTATTAATTATCCAACTGGTTTCAGGAGCCCTAGGAGGTTATGCAGTTGTAAAATTAGTAAAGAATATATCTCTTGGAATTCTATTGTTGGTATATTGTGGGGTAATCTTGGAGATCAACTTCTGGGGATGTTGGGAATAGATGTTGATGCTGGAGGAATGGATATGGCTGGAAATTTAAGAAGTATTGCCAGTGTTGGTCTTTTTAATGACTATTATCGGAGCCAAAAAGAAGGCCATGGCAAAATAAAGTAAATTAACCAACTTAAATTGAGAGAGGAGGTCAAATCATTTGACCTCTTTTTTTTGAGGTTACTTGGGCGCTTCATTCTTTGTGAAAACGTTTTAGCTGGATGAGAAAGAGCATAGGATAATATGACATTTTCACGATTCCGATGGTCATCGAAAGAAGCTATCTCTTTACATTATAACGTTAATAATTGAGATTACTTCGCTCCTCGTGAAGACCCACCTAGGATTTTATTTTCTGGTCCAACAATATCTGTAATTCACTTTTTTGAAGTTGTTGGTTTAATTTGACAACATCGGTCTCAAGAAATTTTTTGAATTTCTTGTTCACACTTTCCAAACGCTTATTGAAAATAGCATATACTTCTCGTTGTTGGTCGGTAGGCTTAAAATCTACGCCATGACCACCAATATCACTAGCCAAGGCACTGAGTCGACCATACAATTTCATAGGTGCCCGAAAGGCATCTTCGCGAGCGCCGGTTAGATGGATATCATATAAGGATTTTGCAATATTCTCTGCCATATTTCTTAACACTTTGGCTCTTCTTATGTCTCCTGACCTTTTTAATCTAGGAATTATTTCATTCAATTCACCTCTTATGGTTTCCACATCGTTGATCATGGTTACAGCAAGGTTCATGGCATCACGCAATTCCAAAGAAAAGGCTAGCTGTTCTTTTATACTTTCAAGGGTTCCCTCAGAGAACGGATTCTTGACCACTTCCAATTCACGAATATATTCTTCTTCACCAATGATCAGTTTTACCTTATAAGTGTCGGGAATCGCTCTTGGACCAAATTGCCCTCGCCATAGGTCTAAATCCCAAGTGACCAAAGGTCGCCAACCTTCTCCATTAAGTTGTACCCAAGGTCTTCCTGGCGGGGTAGATTTTAGTTTGGGTTTATAAGTGGGTTCATAGCGCAGATCCCACATGGTCCTATGAACACCTTCCTTGTTTTCACCTTTTAGGGTTCGTATGAGTTCATTGTCGGCTGTTAAAATTTGAATTTCAACTTTTTGGTCAGTACTGTCTTTTAAATAATAATTGATGTCCGCCCCATATGTTGGATTTTGGCCAGAACTATGGCTTGGGCCATCAGTTTTTATGCTTTGTTTGTC
This sequence comes from Maribacter sp., assembly GCA_023141835.1. Classification (GTDB taxonomy): domain Bacteria; phylum Bacteroidota; class Bacteroidia; order Flavobacteriales; family Flavobacteriaceae; genus Maribacter_A. The sequence continues at coordinate 6,297 of JAGLKG010000161.1, forward strand.
ATGAAATCGGTACGCTTGTCGTAGACTAAAAAGGTGGGCGTTTTTGTTCTTGGCATCCAAATCAAATTCCCGTAGTGGAGAAATATTATCCAAAATATAGTACCCTCTTCCGTAGGTTCCTACAACAAGATCATCAAAACGTTCTTGAATTTCAAGCCAGTATACAGGGGTTGGAGGTAGATTATTTCGAAGGCGCATCCAATGTCCCCCATCATCGTGACTTATGTAAATACCATTGTCCACACCAGCATATAACATACCTTCTCTTTTAGGATCCTCTTTTACCACATGCACGAAACTGTGCACAGATTTTGGTAGCGTTGAACTGATTTTTTCCCAAGATTGACCATAGTTTTCGGTTTTAAAAATGTAGGGGTCAAAATCTCCCATTTGATGAAGATCAACACTGATGTATGCGGTGCCCATTTTATATTTTGAAGGTTCAATGTTAGAGATGGTGCCCCATTTAGATAGATTGGGAATGTTGTCACTTACATTGGTCCAACCATCCCCGGAATTTTTGGTGACATTTACTTGTCCATCATTACTGCCCGTCCAGATAACTCCAGGTTCAATCCTAGATTCTTTAATGGTAATAAGTGTTGAGCCATCAAAGGTCATTAAATTATCAGTGGCAATGCCCCCTGAACTTTGTTGGTGCGATGTATCGTTCAGCGTTAAATCTGGACTGATTACTTGCCAGCTTTGACCATTATCATCACTCTTGTGAACAAACTGACTACCTACATAAACGCGATGTTTTACATGAGGGGAAAATGCGAGTGGAAAATTCCAATGCCAGCGATATTTCATATCTGCTGGTGCCCAGCCGTAACCCGCTTCTGGCCAAACGCGGACATCCTGGGCATGCCCAGTTCGTGCATTGTAACGTTCCAACCCTCCGTCATAGCAACCTGACCATACGATGTCGTTATCCAATGGGTCTGGTTGGGCAAATCCGCTTTCACAGCCGCCTACGCCTTTCCATAAACCAATGGGTATATACCCCTGTAGGCTGTTGCTGGGTCCTTTGTATGAATAGCCGTCCTGTCGGTTACCATAGACATTATAAGGAATTTGATCATCGACAGCGACATGGTACATTTGGGCTATGGGAAGTACTATACGTTGAAACGTTTTTCCATGATTGAGGCTTATACTGGCCCCGCCGTCATGGGCTACCATGATTCGGTCCGCATTGATCGGGTCTACCCAAATATCGTGATTGTCCCCTCCAGCTTTATAACCACCCTTTATGGTTTTGCCCCCATCTTTGGAGGTGCTGAATTTTACATTGGCAAAATATACTTCATCGGGATTATCCGTTGAAACGGCCATTCGAGTGTAGTAGGGTGCTCGTTCATTAATGTCATGGTTTCTGGTCTGCAAGATCCACGTATCGCCAAAATCCTCTGATCTGTATAAGGCCGGACTATCAATTTCAAAAAGGGCATAAACTACATT
>JAGLKG010000162.1 GCA_023141835.1 Maribacter sp.
GTCAAGAAAAAGAACCACAGTTAGAAGAAAGACCAAATATCCTTTTTATCCTTTCAGATGACCATACCTCACAAGCATGGGGAATCTATGGTGGAATCTTGGAAAACTACGTTCAAAACCAGAATATAAAGAGATTGGCGGCCGAAGGAGCGGTTTTGGAAAATGCTTTTTGTACCAATTCAATCTGTACTCCGAGTCGCGGAGCCATCTTAACAGGACAGTATAGCCACATCAACCAAGTGTATACATTAAATGAACCTTTGCCCAATGGGCATCCGAATATTGCTAAAACTTTGAGGGAACAGGGTTACGAGACTGCAGTTATTGGTAAATGGCATCTGGTAGAACCACCGGAAGGTTTCGATTATTTTAATGTATTACCCGGACAGGGACGGTATTGGAATCCTATCCTGAAAACAAAGGAAAATTGGAAAGACGGACCTGATAGCTCTTCGGGAATTGTCTATAAAGGATTCTCGACGGATGTTATAACAGACCTTACCATTGAACATTTGGAAAAAAGGGATACATCCAAGCCGTTTTTAATGTTCTGCAACTTCAAGGCTACTCATGAACCTTTTGATTATCCGGAACGCTTCGCTCTTCTTTATGAAGATATGGAGGTTCCCGAGCCTCAGTCCCTTTTGGATTTTGGGCCAGAAACCACGGGACGTTCTTTTGTGGGCCAGAAGTTAGAGCATCTGGGTATACGCTGGGATAAGGCAACTGAAGATCCAGAAAATTTTTGGACCACTTATCCTGGACTTCCTTATCCTTTGGATGGATTGGATAGCATTCAAAGGCGCAAAAAAATCCATCAAAAATTGGTCAAGGACTTTATGCGCTGTGGGGCGGCTATTGATGATAATATTGGCAGACTATTGGATTATTTGGAAAAAGAAGGCATTGCTGATAATACCGTTGTCATATATACAGCAGACCAAGGGTATTTCTTGGGGGAGCATGGGTTTTTTGACAAACGTATGATTTATGAAGAATCCCTTCGCATGCCTTTCGTTATTCGATACCCCAAAGAAATCAAGGGAGGGCAACGTATCGATGATATTATCTTGAATATTGACTTTGCCGCCTTGATGGCCGATTATGCCGGAATAAGTAGACCGACCTATATGCAAGGGGAGAGTTTTAGGGAAAACCTTATGGGAAACACCCCTGATGGCTGGAGGAAACAAATGTACTATCGGTATTGGCTGCATAGCCCCAACAGACCGGGACATTTCGGTATTCGAAATGTACGTTACAAACTGGCATTTTTTTACGGGCAGGATTTGGGAATGAAAGGGACCTCCAAAAAGACTACTGAACCTGAATGGGAGTTTTTCGATTTGCAAAAAGACCCAAAGGAGTTGAACAATGCCATAGACGATTCGGCGTATACAGATGTTATCTCCGAAATGAAAATCGCCCTATGGGAGGAACGTAAAAAATATGGGGATTTGGATGCCAACAGTAAGGTAATGCAAACCATTTTGAAACAAGAAATGGATTAACGTATTTAACAATTGCCAAATTCAGTTTTTCTGGTAAACGCTGGCTAACAGCTAAGCCATTAGCGCATTGAATCTAACTTTGTGACTGGCCATAAATTGCTTTTCTTTGAAATTAATATCAACGTATACCATCTATACATTTAAGAATTAATTGGTGAACCTTAACTTCCAAGGTTTACGTTTCATTTTCAAGCGAATGGTCCTTTAAATTAACACTTAAAGTGGTACTTTTATAAAGAGTTTGCAAATTGGATTCGACTACTCATGAATTAATCAAAAATATGAAGGTATACAAGACCAAAGAAGGCATAGTTATAGAAAAGGGCGGACAGTTTTATAAAGGACCAAATACTGATTGGGACAATTTCATAAATAGGAAAGGACTGTACAAAGTATTGACAGAGGAAATAGCCAATTTGGAGCCTTTGGATGGTGTTGAGTGCATAAAAAATACCCTTGCGCCTATAGGTAATCAGGAAATATGGGCTTCAGGGGTCACCTATAAGCGAAGTAGGGAAGCACGAATGGAAGAATCTAAAAAAGCTGGTGGAGGAACATTTTATGACAGGGTTTATGACGCCGATCGGCCAGAATTATTTTTTAAGGCAACGGCAAGGCGCATTGTTGGAGATAAGGGCAAAGTTCGAATACGAAAGGATTCCACTTGGGATGTTCCCGAACCTGAACTTACCCTTTTTATAACTTCCGAAGGAAGTATCGAGGGCTATACGGTAGGGAACGATATGAGCTCACGAAGTATTGAAGGAGAAAACCCTCTTTATTTACCCCAGGCCAAAACGTATGAGGGTTGTGGGGCAATAGGTCCTTGTATTTATATTCCAGAAAAAGCGATAGACCCAAATACTACAATTACGCTCGAAATTCTAAGGAATGGGTCGCGAATGTTCAAAGGAGAGGTGCCAATAAGCAATATGAAAAGAAAACATACAGATTTGGTAGAGTTTCTTTTTAGGGAATGCGAATTCCCCAAAGGGTGCTTTTTGATGACAGGGACAGGAATCGTACCACCTGATAGCTTTACCTTGCAAAAAGATGATGAAATACGAATAGATATTGACTCCATTGGTGTTTTGACCAATTTCATTGCATAATTCGTATTCCGATAGGTATGCCCATGTTTTTGATCCTTTATCTTGAAAGTATACTATTAAATTGAAAATAAGTACAAATGAAAAAGTCTAGTTCTAACAAGAAAATCCCAAATCAAGTTTCACGTCGAAAATTTATTACAAGAACCGCATTGACCGTGGGGGCCATAAGTATTGTTCCACGGCATGTTCTTGGAAATGGATTTGTTTCCCCAAGCGACAAAATAAACCTTGGCTTTATTGGATTGGGAAAACAGACCAATGGATTGGCAAGAAGATTTGTAGATAGTACAAGTGCCCAAATAGTGGCAGGTTGTGATGTTTGGACCACGAAGACGGCTTGGTTCGAAAAGCATGTTGGCAAGCTATATGCCAAAGAAAGAAAGGTGAAGAAGTATGATGGAGTAACCTCGTATTCCAACTACAAAGAGCTTTTGGACCGAAAGGATATTGATGCTGTTGTTATTGCTACACCAGACCATTGGCACGCCACACAAGCCATGGAAGCGATGCACGCCGGAAAGGATGTGTATTGTGAAAAACCTTTGACCCATAGGATTACAGAAGGTATTGATCTGGTCAATACAACCCATAAAACAAAAAAAATTCTTCAAACGGGAAGTATGCAACGTTCTCGTGAAAATTTCAGAAGAGCTTGTGAATTGGTTCGAAATGGATATTTGGGAGATATTAAGAAGGTTTTGGTCAATGTCGGCGATCCTGCAATGCCCTATAATATGAAAGAAGAGCCCATACCCAAGGAGCTAGATTGGAACAAATGGTGTGGCCCGGCCCCTTTATTGGCCTACAACCATAGATTGGCACCTTCGCGAAACGATGTTGATTTCTGGCCAGATTTCAGATTGTTCAGGGAAGTTGGAGGTGGGATTTTGTGTGATTGGGGAGCTCATATGTTCGATATTGCCCAATGGGCATTGGGTATGGATAAGACAGGCCCTATACGATATATTCCTCCAGCCGATAGGACATCGGTAAGGGGGTTGCGAATGTTCTACGCAAATGGAATTGAGATGATACATGAAGATTTTGGTAGGGGATGGGGCGTACGCTTTATTGGAAGTGAAGGCACCATGGACATTAGTAGAAGTTATTTGGAAACTGATCCCCCGGCAATTCTAACCGCCGAGCTAAAAGACTCGGACATTAGGTTGTATAATACCAATGATAATCATTATCAAGATTGGCTCGATGCCATAAAAAATAGGACTCAACCTATTTGTGATGTTGAAATAGGACACCGGTCTGCGAGTATTTGTAATATAGCGAATATTGCCTACCAATTAGGCCGTAGCCTAGATTGGGACCCTGAAAAACAACAATTTAAGGGAGATACAGAGGCAAACACTCTAAGAAGTAGGGTGAATAGGGAGTATTAAGAAAAGTTTTGAAAATGCTATTTGCTATTTAATGCTTCAGCAATTGCAGCTTCGGCCAAAGGTGCCATTACTTCGTAACCCAATTTGGTCGGATGGACTTCATCATTGGCGTATTTTTTAGGGAGACCATTGCGTTCGTCAACCATTGCCGAAAAGTAATCAAGGTAAATATGTCCGTTTGATTCAGCGTATGATTTCAACATTTTGTTAAGTGCAATGATTTTTCCAGAAGGCTCTAATCCAGGTCGCCAAGGATAATCATAGGCAGGTAGGGTAGAGGCCAACACCACTTTTATGCCATGTTCCTTGGCCAGTTCTGACATGGATTTAATATTATCTGCAATCATTTCCAAAGTCGATGGCCCGGTATTTCCTGCAATATCATTTGTACCCGCTAAAATGACAACGACCTTTGGCTGAAGGGCAATTACATCTTGCCGAAATCGCAAAAGCATTTGAGGAGTGGTTTGCCCACTAATGCCACGATTTATATAGGGCTTTCCTTTAAAAAAACCTGGAACCGAATTAAGCCAACCAATGGTAATGGAATTACCCATAAAAACAACGCGGTCTTCACCTTTAATAGGCAACCCTACTGTGGTATTGTCAGCCTTGAACTGTTCAAGATTAGCCCAATCCTGGGCTTGGCTTGCAGTAATCATAAAAAATACAGTAAATACAAATACTTGTTTTAATAATTTCATCATTTGGGTCATGGTTATAAAGCCACTGTTTATGGCGGTCTTAAAGATAACATTTTTGGGTTACCCAGTACATGCAAAAAGCCCTGATGGTACCGTCAGGGTTTTTTAATTTTATGAAAAATGAGTTAAATCCGTTATTCGCAAGCCACATCTTCTCCAGAACTGTCCCAGCAATGCCACATTTCGTCCTCAAAATGTGAGGGGGCCATAACTCGACCGTTGAATGCCGTACTGTTCCATTCAATATTCACATCCACAGACATCTCCTTTTGAACTGTACATGTTATGCAAAATAGAAATGACCAATCAGGCTGAAGCACCCAATGGGTCATTTTTAGTAGATGTATAGATGCTATGGACCTATTTTATTTAGTACTTGGCACTTTTGCCATTCGCCATAGTCCTTTTTATAAAATCACGAATATCATTATTGGCATTTTTGAGGTCTTCTCGGCGTAGGTACATCATATGGCCACTTCGATATCCTTTGAATTGAAAACGATCTTTCATTCGCCCACTTGGGTCAACCTGCCACATGGTATATTTGGCATTGAAATAGGTGGTGGCCCCGTCATAATAACCGGACTGCACCAAAACGTTTAAATATGGATTTTGTGCCATAGCCTGTCTAAGGTCATCACGAGTAGTATCATTTTCATTGTTCCAAGGTCTTACGACTCCAAACATATTGTACTTGATATCTGTTTTAAACTTCAATTCTTCTTGTAGATAATAATTGATTGCTGGCGTAAAACTATGGAGCCAAGAAGTTAACTCAGCACTGTAATCAGGCCTAGAACCGCTCAGCTGGCGATCTATACCCAAATAGCGGGAATCTAATCTACCAATATTGTAGCCTCCTTTTTCCTTTAAAAGGTTCTTCCAAAAGTACGCGGTAGGAACAACAAGGTTTTGGTCCAATATTTCTTTTTGTGACAAACCAGAATAGAGTGCCATTTTTTGTGCTACCTCATTTCTTTCAGCAGCACTTATAAAACCTCCTTTGGCAAGTGCTGGAATCAATGTATTGATGGTATAGGCTTCAGATTCTGGCAGAATATCAGTAAGGTCCTTGTTCTGTAATTCCGGGGACAGGGCTTTATGGTGCCATGCAGCAGCAGTATAGTACGGAAGGTTCATTGCATCAGATACAGGCCCACCTCTACGTATTACCTTGTAATCTGCAGGAGATACCATGATAACACCGTTCAAGTACATCCATTGCTGGTTCTGTAGGGCCAGGGAGAGTCCCATGACCCGGGTACCACCATAACTTTCCCCGATAATATATTTAGGGGAACGCCATCTATTGTTTCTTGTCACGAAAGTATTTAGCCATTCAGCCAGATATTTAATGTCCGCATTGATTCCAAAGAATTTTTCCCGATCCACATCCTTACCTGTTTCAGGAATTGTACGGGAATAACCCGTATTGGCCGGGTTTACATAAACGATATCTGCAACGTCCAATACAGAATAGGGGTTATGGCTTACACCATACGGCTGAACCGGATAACCTTCATCATCGATTTTCAAAATCCGGGGGCCTGTGTATGCCAAATGCATCCAAACTGAACCTGAGCCAGGACCACCATTGAAAGAAATCAATAAGGGTCTAGCAGCACGATTTTTTACATTATTTCGAGTGTAGTAGGTGTAGTGTAATGATGCTATTGGCTGACCATGGTCATCCCATACCGGTTGCGTCCCTATTTTAGCGGTATAGTTGATAGACGTACCATTTATGGTTACCATATGTTGGGTGGTTACAATGGTATCAATTGGAAGTTTTCGTTCCTGGGCGTTAGTAATCAAAAGGCCTACAATCAGGTACAGGGAAAGGATTGGATTTTTCATTTTTGGCGCAGAGTTTAGTCAGGATTAAATGTAGGAAATTTGCCCGATGTGGGAAAATTTATGCCTCATTAGATACTACGAATATTTCTAAAATATCAGATTACTAAGGACAAAACCATCTTGTATTGGTTTCACGGGATTCGATTTCCCGAGAGATACGTACAATTCGGCCAAGGTCTTGAGATTATTTTGTTTTCAGTCGGGCCAACCTTACTACAAGATGGCCTCGTTACCACGAACTTTTGAACTGAGACGTATGGCATCCTCTACATTATAGATAAAAATCTTGCCATCTCCGACTAAATTCTCCGATGCATTTTCTAGAATAACATCAACACATTTTTCCAAATTATCATCACTTATTACGCATATGATCATTACCCGCGTTTGTAATATCATCGATTGTTCTGTTCCCCTATAGCGTTCTGAATAACTTTTTTGAAGCCCAGATCCTTTTACTGGTATTACAGTAATACAGGGAATCTCTGCTTCTTTTAATCCACGCTGTACCGCTTTAAGTTTTGAGGGACGTATAATTGCTTCTACTTTTTTCATGTTTTTAATTTTATATTATGGACGATTATTCAAATGTGGAGTAAGATTCTACCCCAAAAGTCACCGCATCGATACCCGAATTCTCTTCTGATCTAGATATACGTATTCCTATTGTCTTCTTCATCAATTTCATCAATAAAAAAGTAACCGTAAAGGAGAATAAACCAATGGAAAGAACTCCAATGATCTGTGTGGTCAACAGCGAAAATCCACCACCATAAAATAGACCGTTTTCTGTAGCGAACAGACCCACTGCAATTGTGCCGAAAAGTCCATTTACACCATGTACCGCAATAGCTCCTACCGGGTCATCAATTTTTATCTTATCGATTAGAATTACAGCGATATCAACCAATACCCCAGCAATTGCACCAATGATTATGGCAGAATTCGAATCTACAATGTTACAACCTGCCGTAATGGCAACAAGTCCGGCCAATACCCCGTTTATTGCCATTGTGATATCTATCTGTCCGTATCGAAAGTAAGTGTAGACCATAGTAGAGATACCACCTGCTGCCGAGGCTAGAAAGGTGTTGGTGACTACAGTACCAATTAATTCCCAATTGCCAACAGCAGCCAAGGTAGAACCAGGATTAAACCCGAACCATCCAAACCATAAAACGAAACCACCAACGGCCGCCAAGGGTAAATTATGGCCTGGAATAGGGGTCAATTCCCCATTCTTCTGGTATTTTCCCAATCTAGGGCCTAAGACGATGGCCGCTGCCAAGGCGGCAAAACCACCCATTGCATGTACGGCAGATGAACCTGCAAAATCATTGAACCCCCTGTTCGCCAACCATCCGTCGGGGTTCCATACCCAATTGGCCGCAAGAGGGTACATAATCGCACAAAAAATGACTACGAATAGTGCATATGCCCAAATCTTCATTCGTTCGGCCACTGCGCCGGATACGATGGAGACTGCTGCCATAGCAAAACCTAGCTGTATAAACCAAAATAATTTATTGGAAACCGTAAGTCCTAAACCAAGGTCAGTATCCATAATTCCCATATCGAAAGCAAACCAACCATTTGATGCCCCATAGGCTATACCGAAACCAACGGCATAAAACGCAATCCCCCCAAAAGTAATATCGATGATTACCTTGGCAATAATGCTCATTGCGTTTTTTGCCCGCACAAAACCTGCTTCAAGGAGGGCAAATCCACCTTCCATTTGAAAAATGAGTGCAGCACATATGGCCACCCACACCGTATCAATACTACTTATCAACTCTGCCTGTTCTAGAGCAATTTCCGTTACTTCTTCCATAAATTGGTTTTTCCTTTGGTTGTTTATTTTGTAGAACTAGTTTCTAAAGGGGCCAAATATAGCCAAAAATGAAATCAATCTTTTACGGTTTTTTCACAAGAAAACTCCATTATGTTAATTGAAAACCTTTACCCTTACTGATTTTAGAACTTTTCGAAGACCCCAAGTCCGAAAAGGGCAAAATCATATTTCACAGGGTCTATGGGGTCTAATTCCCTCAGCGATGCATCTAATTGCGACACTGCTTTGGCATCATTCTGTTTTCGAGTGAGTAGCTTGAGTTTTCGTGCAACATTACCCGAATGTACATCCAATGGACAAGAAAGTTGGGAAGGCAAAATTTTTTCCCATAGGCCAAAGTCAACACCTGTGGAACTGTCCCGTACCATCCACCTTAAAAACATATTAATACGTTTGGCGGCAGATCCCTTTGCGGGATCTGAAACATGCTTCGTTGTTCGTTGTGGATAAGGAATTTCAAAAAAAACTTTCTTGAATGTGGAAATCGAAGTTTGCAAGGAAGCTTTTTCGGTATTTTGGGCAAAGACCGTCTCCAGTCCACCCATATTTTTATATATATATTTCAAACTTTCGATAAAAAACATCAGGTCTACACCATTGAAGGTACGATGCACAAAATTTTGAAGGTTTTGTAGGTCACTTTCGGTATGGTTCAAGACGAAATCATAGGGTGCATAGTGAAGAAGCTGCATCATTTTATCGGCATTGTTGATAATACTTTTGCGGTTTCCCCATGCTATGGTGGCAGTCAAGAATGCGCTGATTTCAATATCCTCTTTAATACTGAACCTATGTGGAATCTGAATGGGGTCGCTTTCCAAAAAACGCGGGTGATTGTACTGATCTACTTTGGCTTCCAAAAAATCCCTGAGTTCGGATTTTGTCATAATAGGGGCTTTTTGGACCAATCTGTCCATTCTATCCCAACAGAATCAGTGAAAACCCCGTCAACCATAGTGAGTTTACGATCTGCCAAATCTGCCAGTTCCTTGTTATGGGTGACAATAATAAAAGTCTGCCCGAATGTATCGCGGAGCTCAAAAAACAATTTGTGTAGATTATCGGCGCTCTCCGAATCTAAATTTCCGCTGGGCTCATCAGCAAAAATAATGGAGGGTCCGTTTATCAAGGCCCTTGCAACGGCAACCCGCTGTTGCTCACCACCAGAAAGTTCATTGGGTCTATGGTTTATACGGTGAGAAAGTCCCAAAAACTCAAGTAATTCTTTTGCTTTTTTTTCGGCTTCCTGCTTTGGTGTCTTTTTAATAAAGGCCGGAATACAAACATTCTCTATTGCCGTAAACTCAGGTAGAAGCTGATGAAATTGAAATATAAAACCAATATGTTCATTCCTGAATTTGGCCAATTGCCTATCGGACAGATCGGTTACCTCGACATCATTGATCAATAATCTGCTGTCCAGCTTGTTGCTTTGCACATCCAAAGTTCCAAGAATTTGTAATAGAGTGGTTTTCCCTGCCCCTGATGGACCAACAATCGAAACGACCTCACCTTTTTTAATATGCAGGTCAACACCTTTCAAAACTTGTAAATTGCCATAGAATTTTTGGATATTGGTAGCCTTGATCATTTATTTTTTTTTGCAGGCTGAAAATTAAACAATAGTGCAGACATACAAAAATAACGCTGTCTTTATCGAGAACAGCTTGTAGTTTTATTTTAGCGATTTTAGCGTTAAATTGTCATCCTGTAATTTTTCCTTAAAAGGCAGACTACAAAGTTAAGGTCAGGTTTAGGTTGAAAATTATAATAATCAAACAAAAATAAATGGCACCTTATAAAAGTTTAGAAGAATATAATTTGGAAATAACCAATGATGTAAAAGAGCGTTACTCGAAAATCATATCGGAAATAGGCGAGGACGTTTCCCGGGAAGGTCTTATTAAAACCCCTGAACGAGCGGCAAAGGCAATGTTGTTTTTGACCCAGGGTTATCAACAAGATGCAGCAAACATCCTTAAAAGTGCCATGTTCAAAGAATCGTATAATGAAATGGTCATTGTAAAGGATATTGAATTGTATTCGCTTTGCGAACACCATATGCTTCCTTTTTTTGGAAAAGCACATATTGCTTATATACCCAATGGACACATTGTTGGTCTCAGTAAATTACCACGTATTGTTGACGTTTTCGCGCGAAGGTTACAAGTACAGGAACGTTTGACGGAACAGATTTTGGATTGTATCAATGATACTTTAAAGCCCCAAGGTGTCGCTGTTGTTATTGAAGCTTCACATATGTGTATGATGATGCGGGGTGTGCAGAAGCAGAATTCGGTGACCACGACATCAGGATTTAGGGGGAGCTTCGCTAAGGAGGAAACACGTAATGAGTTTTTAAAACTGATAAGCTCTAGTCTGTCATAACCGATACTCTAATGAGCCTCAAAATTTGGCACCTTTGTTGTTCTTCTAAATGTACATTTAAGATTTGACTATGTCAATAATCAAAGATAAAAAATACCAAACCTTGTTTCTTGGGTTATTATTTGATGCCATTGGGATGCTTTCCTTTGTAGTTCCTTTTATCGGGGATTTTTCCGATATCATATGGGCCCCCTTGGCGGGTTGGTTAATGACCCGGTTGTATAAAGGAAAAGTTGGACAAGCAGCGGGCGTATTCGCATTTGTGGAAGAAATTATCCCCGGCCTCGATATTGTTCCTTCATTTACGATCATGTGGGTGTATACCTATCTTTTAAAAAAACCAAAAAAAAGAAAGGTTATTGAAGTGGATTCAGATTAAACGCATTTCAGGATGCCCTTCCCTGCCTTGTTTATATGGGGATACTGATAGCCAGTACAATATTTCTCCCAATATTTGGAATCCTATCGGTCTTTAAGCGTGAGAGGTGGGGAATATAGGTTTTATTGAATATATTTTTTCCACTTAAACGTACTTCCATAGGGAATTTAAATGCCGAGAAGTTCGCGCCAAAACCAAGGTGTACCAAATTATATCGCGATGAAGGGGTCTCTAGTGCCTCAACCTTATGCTGTGCAAAAACTGTTTCCAAAGTCACAAAGGCATATTTGGTTTTCAACCGGTGTGATTCATTGTTTTTTTCAACCCTCAGGGTGTTGTTTAAGCTATTGGCTGGTATCAAAGGCAAATATTGCCCATTGGTTTGTTTTCCGATAACGGTTTCAAAACTACTTTCAAAATGCAACCAATCCAACGGGTGTGGATGTACATGAAAACCCAATTCTCCCCCATATAGCTTTGCATTTTGTTGTTGGTAAACAAAAACTTCATCTTCTCCGACGGTATCTCCGTTTGCTTCAATGAAAATATAGTCTTTAACGGAATTATAGAACCCGTTTACGAAAAACTCCAGGTGTTTGTTTTTGTATTCCAGGGAAATATCGGTTTGTAAATTTTGTTCATTTGCCAAATCTGTGTTTCCAATTTCGTAGCGATTGGTACCTTCATGGACTCCATTCGAGGTTAATTCCGCTAAATTGGGAGCGCGGAATCCACTGGCCAAATTTAATCGGGCCACTGTCTTTTCAGATAATTTCATTTTATAGCCCAAAGCTGCATTAAAACTGTTGAAATCTCTGTTCAATCCAGATGGGGTATTCTCCTCTATATTCCGATGATCCAATCGGAGTCCCATTTGCATGGCATTTCCATTCGCCAAATGCAGGTGCGAAGTAGCCAATACTCCAAAATCATTTGTTTTTGCATCGGGGATCAATATTTCTTCCGCGAAGTTTTTATTGGTCTGCCACATACCTTGTAGCCCCACAATAGTTTCGAGCTTCCCCCATTTGGGCATTTCGTATTGAAGATTGTAGTTAAAAGTGGCCAGATGCATTTCCAAAGTCGGTGTGTCTTGCTCATCCTCAAACTCCTTTCGATTATTGAATATATAGCCAAACGTTGCCTCAAAGCTACTTTTCTCTAGAAAAATCTTTGATTTTGAACTCAGAATATGATTACCTATGTGTTGAAAGGGCAATTCGGGAGTACGAAACTTGGTTTGCTTACCTATTTTTTCAGGAATACCCAATTGGGATACATTGTAGTTATATCTAAATTCAGTTTTGAACGTGTTTGCTTGGTAAGCAAGGCCCGATTTCAAATCATAGGCATTGAAACGGGAATTTGTTAGTCGCTCATTACCACCAGTTTTATAATCGATATGTGAAGCATAACTACCACGAACTAAAAATTTTAGATTTTCACCGGAAGACCTTAGTCCTGCATTGACATCGGTTCCTCTTGTATTCGCATAATAATTAAGGTTCAAATCACCTTCTGTACTCCTGGAATTGGCGAATTTCTCAGGGTTAAAATAAAGAACCCCGCCCATGGCATCAGAACCATAGAGTAGGGAGGCCGGTCCTTTGATAACCTCAACGCTTTCAATACCCGCATCACTTATTCCGAGACCGTGTTCCCCTCCAAATTGCTGATTTTCGAAACGTACTCCTTGGGTATATATCAAGACTCTATTTGAACTAAGTCCTCTAATTACAGGCTTTCCAATACCAATACCTGTAGAAATACTTTCGACACCCGATATTTTGGTTATACCATCGGATAGTGTAATGGCCCCATTTGCTTTAAGATCTTTAATATGTGCCTGCTCAACTTTCATTACATTTTCACTCTGTAGTTTATGAAAGGGCGTTGAAACGATTACTTCTTCCATTTCAATTGCACTAGGTGCAAGGGTAATGTCAATTTTGATTTTATTAAAACCAATTTCCAATAGTTGCGAAAAGGTCTCAAAGCCAATGGTGGAAATAACGATTTCGAAACTACCATTGGGGATATCGTTAAGTTCAAATTGACCATCTGTATTGGTTGTAGTGCCCCTTTCCAATTCAGGAAAATAAACAGATACCTGCATTAAAGGGAGGTTGTTTTCAGAATGATGGACGGTGCCTGATACTATATTTTGTGCAAAACCCATTTGAAAGGGAATTACCATACCTATAAATAGGAGTATATGTTTCATAACATATTGGATTTAAGTTAGTGATACTCTTTAAATCGAATAATCTATAAAACTTGGGGTGGTCCCCTCAGTGCAAAATGAAGTTTTTGGTACTTGTTTAAGAATGTATAATTTGAAAAGTGATTTTTGTACTTCGGTATTTTAAATAATTGTGGTGCTTTTGTTATAGTAGGGTATAGTTCTGCTGAGAC
>JAGLKG010000163.1 GCA_023141835.1 Maribacter sp.
GGTCAAAGTTGATGTAAACGGTATTACCTTGTTAATTGCGCTAATTTTAGTAAGCCTTGAGATAACCGCATCTGTCATGCCATCACTGATATATTCCAAATCCGGATTTCCAGTCCAATTTTTAAAAGGTAGAACGGCAATCGATTTATCATCAATTATGTGTTCCCTTTTTATGATTTCTCCATCTTCATTTGCTTTAAAGTTAAGAAAAAAGAAAGTTGAACTAAATAGCACCAAAACGAACAATGCTCCCCAAAGTGTTCTTTTTATTATGCTATTTTTTCTAATAGTAGTGTTCTCAATATTGATGAACTTTTTAACCTCAATACTATCTTTCAATTTTGCTTCCCCGGGGGTAAAGCCATAAAATTTATGGAAACAGGTGTTGAAGTAAGTAGCACTACTGAACCCTACCTGATATGCTACTTCCGAAGCTGTGACATCCTCATTCCTAAGGATTTCGAAAGCCCTTCTTAATCTATACTCCCTAATAAATTGACTTGTAGGGATACCTACGGTCTTGTTCAGTTTCCGATGTATGCTAGATCGGCTCATTCCGGCCAATCGGGCAAGACTATCCACCCCGAATTGGTCATTGTTCAAGTTGGTCTGTATATATTTCTCTAATTCGGCAATGAATGTCATATCGCCAGGGCCTTGAAATGAACTACCAGAAGAACCTTTTGATATTTCCATAATCTATTCACTAAAGACCATTAAGTTAAGAAAATTATTCAAATATTTTGCCTGCAATAGCCCTGATTCTATACTTTTGACCAGCGCATAATATAGGAGGATGTCATAGCGCGTTTTCTATTTCAATCGATTAAACATTTTCTTTTCTTCCAATCTATAAATTATTTCTCCACAGATTAAATTCAGTTTCACAATTGATAGATTATTATTCGATTTGTAATTCAGATTTTCATTATTGTCTTCGGTCTCTAAATCATATTTGTCAAAGTTCTTTTTGAATTCAGTCGAATCTTGAAAAAACCAAAAATATCTTTGTGGTTGAATGGCTACGAATTGAAATGAACGAATATTTTTTTCCGTTTACTATACTGTCAGGTTTAGTCTAAATATTTATTTTGTCATGACCAAATTATTATAGATTTTGACAGATGCGACAGAACCGTGCTATTTGATAAACGATGTTTGTTTGCATTCGCAAGCTATAATTCAACATTATGTTTAATTGTCGCACGGCCAGGCGCTCATTGCTTTCATAAAAACAAAATGCCCGATGGCATTTCTTTTTATACACAATTTTCCAAAGCAAGCTTTGAAGATACATAAACCCCCTCCTAACTTAGTACATCTAAATCAGTCCACTTTTAGTTGAAAATTTACAGCCTACGAATACGGATGTTCCTCCATTTCATAGTATATGGACCGCCTTCCTCTACACCATGCATTTGAAGGCCAATAAAACCTTTTGGGTTACTTTTATATACTTCCTCATTGGTAAGATCCTCCACCTTTATGCCATTCAACCATGTCTGAATCCGAGGTCCTTTAGCTAAGATTCGCAATTTGTTCCATCCATCCTCATTGAGGTAATTGTGTCCATTCTGTACTTTTTCTTTTGACGATAACCAACCTGTTCCCAGCGCCTCACCATAGATCAGGCCCGTTGTAGGCGTTCCTGGTCTTTGGTTTCTTTGCATTTCGACCTGGGGTCCGTAAACCCTTCCCGCCCTTGCCTCTTGGCTTTCACCTTCGGTCACTGGCTTTGCCCTGCTTCTAACCTGTATACCCGAATTTGTTATATCGTCGACCATAATATCCAAGGTCAGTTCAAAATCATCAAACTCATCCAAGGTGCACAAAAAAGAATTTGGACTTCCTTTGACCGTCCTTCCCACAATGGAACCATCTTCCACAAAATATTCATGTGTGCCATTGAGTTGGACCCAACCTTTTAAGGTTTTACCGTCAAAAATATCGGTCCAATCGGAATACTTTTCCTTCACATCCTGTCCATTTTCCATGATTGTCCCTGGTAATGCAAATGCAATAACGGAATCCCCATACGGGGTCGCATTCTTTCCTCCCCCTCCGGCAGCAATCACCAAATATTGCTTACCATCTATCATATAAACACTGGGCGTCGCGTAGCCTGCGGCCGGCAATGGGTACTCCCATAGAACGTCGCCGTTGTGCGAGTTAAATGCCCTAATTTTCTCATCCGGGGTCCCTGCGATGAAAACAATGTCCCCTGCAGTGGCCACTGGTCCCCCAAAACTTTTTGAGCCGGTACCGCGGACACCCTTTTTGACCAGCTCGGGATATTCACCAAGTGGGACCTTCCATAAAATGTCACCGTTAACCAAATCAACTGCATTCAAAGTACCCCATGGCGGGGCTATGGCAGGATATCCATCCTGATCCACAAAGAACGGTGCCTGATTAGAATATCGAACTTGGGACTTTACCAAATTCTCAATACTTCCCTCTTCATTATCTTGGTTTTTCAAAAACGCAATGATATTATTTACCTGTTCTTCCCCCAATTGTTCGAATGATGGCATCATACCCTTACCATGAAATAGTAAATCCTTGATTTCCTCATGCGTCAATTGTACATCGGTAAGTTTTGGGAAAGCCGGAGGATTTCCCTGACGATTAGCGCCATGGCATGACGTACAGGAGTTGTTATACAAAAAGGCCCCAAGCTGTTGTGGTGTGGCTTCTTCTTTGTTTTCCAGCTCATAGTATTTCACCAACTTGTGGATCGTGGGAGCTTCATTTACATTTATATAGACCACATTGGAATAGGGGTCATAAGCACCCCCTCCCCATTCCACACCTCCTTGGTGACCTGGCATGGTGATGGTTCCCCGTTCCGAGGCAGGGGTATATAAAAATCCAGTTCTATATTTTTTGAACTCCTTCAAAGCATAGTCATGGGCTTCAGGAGTAATATTGGTCAAATCGGATTCGTTCAAAGTTATCCTATTCAATGGTGGGGGTTTTATGGGAAACGGCTGAGTAGCCCATGCTTCTTCCCCAGGAACATCGGATGCAGGAACAGGCACCTCCAAAATCGGAAATATAGGTTTCCCTGTTTCCCTTTCCAAAACAAATGTAAGCCCCATTTTTGTAAACTGCACCACAGCTTCCTTGATGGAATCGCCCGACTGTATTGTGACAAGAATCGGAGCCGGTGGATTATCATAGTCAAAAATATCGTGGTGAATGTTCTGGTAATGCCATACCCTTTCCCCAGTGATTGCATTTAACGCAATGATACAGTTACCAAACAGCCCTTGTCCTTTTCGATTGCCACCATGAATAAAGTCAGGGGCAGGGGAACCCGTAGCAAAGAAAACCCAACCCCTTTCTTCATCAAGGGAAAAGCCACCCCAAGGATTTGCACCACCATATACCACTCCTTCTTCAAATTCCCATGTATCGTATCCAAACTCCCCTTCTTGGGGAATTGTATGGAATATCCATTTAAACGCTCCTGTTTTGGTGTCATATGCCCGTACATCACCAGGTGTGGAGAATCTTCCTTCCGGGACCCTGGACCCTACTATCAGATAATTCTTATATACAATACCTGGTGAAGTCACTTCAATGGAGGCATTCCCAGGAGCCACCGGTAAATCTTGCCTCAGGTCGATATAGCCATTTTCACCAAAATCTTCAATTTGTTTCCCTGATTTTGCATCGACGGCATACACTCGATCCTTAACAAAATTGTAAATCCTTTGGTTTTCTCCATTGGCATCCTCCCAATACGTAACACCACGACTACGTCCTCTGAACTCTTTATTGTCCTGGTTGAACGGTGCAGGGTCAAATACCCAAACTTCCTCCCCGGTAGTCGCATTGAGAGCCACTACATTGAGCTTTGGAGTAGTGAAATACATCAATTCATTTACCACAATCGGATTACTGTACATTGATGGTCCGTTTGGATCACCATGTCTATATTCCCAGACGGGCTCCAACTTATGGACATTTGCAGCATTAATCTGTGCCAACTCCGAATACTGATTGGCTTTTTTATCCCCCCGATAGATGGCCCAATCCGAATAATTGTCATATTTATTAGGATTATCCCCCTGTGTTACTGAAACTACATCTTTAACATCTTTTTCGGGGTTAGCCACAGTATTACATCCATAAAAAAATGTAATTGTCACCAGGCAAAATAAAACTTGTTTACCAATGCTCATTTGAATACAGTGATTAAGTTAGTAGTAATTTAATTTTAGATCTTTAGTCTAAATTGAGCTTTTTCATCTTATTCCAACCCGCGTATGAAAATTTGATCAATCAATCCCTACAGACCAATTCTTTCCAAGCCCGGGAGATATAACCCTTGTCTCGGTCACCTGTATAGATAATCAATCTGTACTTTATTATTTCGGTTTCGGCTTCCTTTATTTTCCAATCACCCAAAATTTGAATAGAGGGTCCAAATCCAAATTGAGTATCGACACGCCAAGGAGTAGGAAAGGCTCTATTGTCCGGATGGTCCAATATGGCGATATGTGCCATATCATTCCTTCCCTCTACCTGGACTCCAAGGTCTGTCCAAATAGCACGTTGGCCCTCCGCCTTTAAATTGTTTTGTCCGTTGGAATTGATTATTGCTGCAATATCACCCTTTTTCCAGGGCATTCGCAAAAACAACCCACCAACATAAAACTCTCCCAGGGTAATATCTATTTTAGCGTTACCTTTCCATTCCAAATCCAATATATATCCTCCATCACTCTCTTGCATGGACCACTCCTGTACTTCAGTAAGTATTACTTTACCATTTTCATCCAGCAGACCATATTCGGTTTGCCACCTGACCACCGGGCCTTCTTCTTCCAAAATCTTTGCTGAAATCTTCTTCCAATGACTTTCCTTCCAATTCATGAAGTAATCTCGCTCAT
>JAGLKG010000164.1 GCA_023141835.1 Maribacter sp.
GATGAAATACATTTTGCGCAGATGTATAACAGAAAAGGGCACATTTTTGAGCTAATGGATGAGATGATTTCCAGGAGGAGATCAATATAAGGACAGGCTGCTTATATTTAATAAAATGCTTAGTTTTGAGTCTTAAATAAAAATGTAATGAGTTCTAAAAAAGGAAAAGTACAAGAAGCTATTGATGAAAAATTGTTGGAAGAACGAAAGGTCTTTCTATGGGGTATGGTCGATGACGATTCTGCCAAACATGTAATTGATCGCCTATTGTATTTGGATATGCAGAATAACAAGGAAATACAGTTATTTATTAATAGTCCTGGAGGGTACGTAACCTCTGGTTTTGCTATATACGATACCATAAAATCACTAAAAAGCCCAGTGTCTACTGTTTGTACCGGACTGGCCGCGTCAATGGGTTCTATATTACTATCTGTAGGAAAAAAAGGTAGACGTTTTATACAACCTCACGCCCAAGTAATGATACATCAACCCAGTGGTGGAGCTAGAGGGCAGGCTTCTAATATTGAAATTCAAGCTAAGGAGATAATAAAGACCAAAGAACTAAGTGCCAAAATATTGGCTGATAATTGTGGTCAGGATTTTGACACGGTTATGCGTGATTTTGATAGAGACTATTGGATGAATGCCCAGGAATCTGTTGATTATGGCATAGTGGATGGAATTTTAGAATAGTCTGATACACTTATAAAATAAAAAAGTCCTTCGCATTATTTATGTGAAGGACTTTTTTTTGAATATATGTGAACGCTGAAGCGGAATATATTGCATATTAGGCTTTTAGATGTTGCGTTCTATAAATTTATAATATTTATAGGCTAAGTTGTTTTATGATTTTTTGGCTTTGGTGTCGAATTCTTCTATGAACTTTATTTTATTAAATTTACATACTAACCCATAGTTTTCCTATTGAATAATTATGAAGCAAACACCCAAAAATATAGCCATTGTTGGTTCCGGGTTGGTCGGTTCATT
Organism: Maribacter sp.; assembly: GCA_023141835.1. GTDB lineage: Bacteria > Bacteroidota > Bacteroidia > Flavobacteriales > Flavobacteriaceae > Maribacter_A. The sequence goes on from JAGLKG010000164.1 coordinate 997, forward strand.
ATTGGCCATTTATCTCAGGAGATTAGGACACACCATAACAGTTTTTGATAGAAGGTCGGATATACGAACGATTGAGTTCTCGGGTCGGTCAATTAACTTGGCAATGAGCAATAGGGGATGGAGAGCACTTGGCGAAATAGGAATTGAGCAAAAAATAAAAAAAATTGCCATTCCTATGGATAAACGTGCAATGCACGTTGTAGGCAAGCCAATATACTTTCAGAAGTATGGGAAGCATGGCGAGGCAATTTGGTCTATTTCTAGAGGCGTTTTGAATCGCAAAATGATTGATTTGGCCGAAAGGGCCGGCGTTATATTCAAATTCGAAGAAAAAGTTTGGGATGTGAGCCTCCCTGAAGCCAAATTAAGAACCGGAGAGACCGAAAAAGGTGAATGGAAAGAATATACCTATGATATGATTTTTGGTTGCGATGGTGCCTTCTCAAGAGTTAGGCATAAAATGCAACGTCGTAGTCGTTTTGATTATTCACAGAAATTTATTGATGTGGGCTATAAGGAATTGGCCATTCCCGCAAATGCCGATGGCAGTCATAAGTTGGATGCCAGCTCGTTTCATATTTGGCCAAGAGGTGGGTTTATGTTTATTGCTATGCCGAACATTGATGGTAGTTTTACCTGCACCTTGTTCATGCCTTTTGAAGGATTAAATTCCTTTGAATCGATTAAGACAAAAGAAAATGTCAAGGACTTCTTTAAAGTTCATTTTCCTAGTGTAATTGATGAAATAGAAAATCTATCAGAAGATTTTTTCAGAAACCCAACAAGTGCAATGGTGACTATGAAATGCTATCCTTGGACGTATTGGGACAAAGTTGCTTTGGTAGGGGATTCTGCTCATGCGATAGTGCCATTTTATGGGCAAGGAATGAATGCCGGTTTCGAAGATATATTTGTTCTTAATGAAATCATTAAAGAAAATGGGGATGATTGGGGAGCTATCTTCCACGAATTCCAAAAATTGCGCAAGCCCAATGCTGATGCTATAGCAGAATTGAGCTATAGAAACTTTATCGAAATGAGCACTAAAACAGCCGACCCTGATTTTTTACTACAAAAAAAGATTGAAAAAAGGTTTGCAAAAAAGCACCCTGATAAATGGATCCCGTTGTATTCACGGGTAACATTTTCCTATAGGCCATACGCCGAGGCCTTGGTTATTGGCGAAACCCAGGAAAGAATCATGGAGCAAATCATGGAGCTCCCGAATATTGAAACCAAATGGGATAGTGAAGCGGTGGAGAATATGATTTTAAGCTTGCTCTAGGAGGTCTCTAAAATCAGGAGTAAATAAAAAAACCACCTTTAAAAGATGGTTTTTAATATTATAAGGCTATACTTCCTTGGATCTTGGTGAACATTTTGCCCATTTTTTCCTGCTCTTCCTCAGCAAGAACAGGGTCTACCAGTATTCTTCCACTATGTTCATCAGTGATGATTTTTTTCCGTGAAGCAATTTCGACTTGAACCTGAGGAGGAATGGTAAAGAAAGAACCTCCTGAAGCACCTCTTTCAATAGGTACAACCGCAAGCCCGTTTTTAACGTTGTTTCTGATTCTTGAATACGCTTTTACTAAGCGCTCTTCTATTTGATCTTGATATTTTAGAGATTTCGTCAAAAGCTCTTTTTCTTCTTTTTCAGTCTCGGCTAAAATGGCATCCAATTCCTTTTTTTTGTGCTTTAAATGCGTATCTCTTTCGGTTAATCGCTCTTTGGTTTCAGAGATGACCTCCTTTTTTTGGTCAATTTGAGCCCTGAATTCCTTAATGTTCTTTTCAGCAAGTTGGATTTCCAATTCTTGGAATTCGAGCTCTTTGCTTATAGAATTGAACTCCCGACTGTTACGAACATTTTTTTGTTGTTCAGTATATTTTTTAATCAAGACTTTTGATTCTTCTATCAAGTTCTTTTTGGCCGTTATTTCAAAATTAACAGTCTCTACATCAGTTTTGAGCTTGTCCAATCTAGTTTTAAGACCTAAAACATCATCTTCCAAATCTTCAACTTCCAATGGAAGTTCACCTCTTACATTACGTATTTCGTCAACTCTAGAATCGATTAATTGCAAATCATATAATGCCCTTAACTTTTCCTCAACGGTTGCCTCTGATTTTTTTGCCATACTTATAAATACTTGATTGGATTTGTTTTACTTTCCGATAAACGGATTGCAAAATTAGGAATTTTTTTTGTAAGATAATCAACTAAAAGATTTTTTGTAAACTGTTCTGTTTCAAAGTGTCCAATATCTGCAATCACCATTTTAGTATCCGCTTCGTAAAACTGATGATATTTTATGTCCGCAGTAATAAAGATATCAGCACCTGCCGCTTTTGCAGCTTTTATGGCAAAGGCCCCACTGCCACCCAAAACCGCAACTTTTTTTACATCTTTTCTCAATAGTTTTGAATGACGAATACCTTGTGCATTCATTCTTTTTTGAACCGATTTTAGAAATTTTTCTTCGTCCATGGGGATATTAAGGTCACCGATCATTCCCATGCCAATATGCTGATTTGTGTTTTCCAAGGTCAATACCTCATAGGCTACTTCGTCATATGGATGGTTCTTGAAAAGGGCATTCATTATCTGACTCTCCTTGGATGCGGGAAAAGTAATATTAATCTGCACTTCTTGCTCAAAATGCGTTTCGCCGACTATACCTATAGTCGGTTTTGCATCCTTTTCAGCTTTGAACGAACCCGTTCCACTGGTCGTAAAACTACAGTTAGTGTAATTGCCTATAGTCCCGGCACCAGCATCAAAAAGTTCTTTTCTCAATGTTTGGGCCGCATCTGTGGGTACATAGGTGGTTAGCTTTTTAATGGTGTTCTTTTTGGGAATCAAAATCTTGGGGTCCGTGATTCCCAAAACTTCACAAATCTTGGCATTTACACCATCCATTGAATTGTCTAGAGCTGTATGCATGCTATAAATTGCGATTTTGTTTTGAATAGCCTTTATGACAACTCTTTCGACATAAGTTGCGCCAGTCAACTTTTTTAATCCACTAAAAATAATGGGGTGAAAACTAACTATTAGGTTGCTGTTATTGTCAATGGCCTCATCGATTACATTTTCCAAGGTGTCAAGGGTTACTAATATTCCCGTAACTTCTTGGTCATGGTTGCCAACTAAAAGTCCAACATTGTCAAAGTCTTCGGCATATGCCAAAGGAGCTAATTCTTCAAGGATACTGATAACTTCCTTTACGATCATTTTAGAGTTTTATTGAGGTTACCAAAGATAAAATATTATATTTTCGTTCTAATGTTACTGCTTAGAAAAATAGCTTTTCCTATTTCGATGGTATATGCCTTGGTGGTTTACCTTCGAAATTTTCTTTTTGATGTCGGAATTTTTAAGGAAATATCATTCAAGACAAAGACGATTTGCATTGGTAACCTTAGTGTTGGTGGAACTGGTAAAACACCTATGATCGAATATTTAATCGAAATGCTTGGGAATTCATACAAAGTGGCAGTGTTGAGTAGAGGATATCGGCGTAAATCGAAAGGATTTATCTTGGCTACCCCGAAAAGTACGGTTGAAAAGTTAGGAGATGAACCTTATCAGATCTATTCTAAGTATCCTGAAATTGTGTTGGCTGTTGATGGTGATAGGTGCAATGGTATTAGCAATTTGGAAAATACATTGAATCTCGATGTCATATTATTGGATGATGCTTTTCAACACAGAAAAGTAAGGCCTCATTACTCCATTTTATTAACTGCCTATGATGATTTGTATATAAATGATTGGTATTTACCTACCGGTAATCTAAGGGATGCCAAGAAAGAAGCAAAAAGAGCAAATATAATAGTGGTCACTAAGTGTCCGAACGATTTGAGTGAAAATGGGCAAATCAAGATTAAGCAGCTTTTAAAACCCCGGAGTCACCAAAAAGTATTGTTTGGCTATTTAAGTTATGAGAAGAAATTAAAGGGAGGTAGTGCCACTATTTTGCTAGGTGACCTTTTGGCCAAGAAGATTACCTTGGTTACCGGGATAGCTAAACCCAAACCGCTGGTCGATTATTTACGGAATGAGGGGATTGAATTGGAACATCTTGAGTTTAAAGACCACCATTTCTTTACCTCTACTGAAATAGAGGCCTTTAATACGAAGGAATGTATTCTGACAACCGAAAAGGACTATGTTCGCCTCCAGGGGAGGGTGAATAACCTATACTATATCTCGATAAGACACAAACTTTTGAATGATGGAAAAGTAGTTTTAGAAAATGAAATGGCAAAGCTTATGCGTTAGATTCCCCATTTTTTCTATTGTCAAAAATATTTTCGCCAATTTTTTGATAGAATACTTCGGGTTTAAAAGGTTTGGTCACAACATCATTGCAACCAGCGGCATAAAAACTTTCTAAACTATCATCCAATGATATAGCCGTTAAGGCAATAATCGGTGTAATGTCATCAAACTTTCGAATTTCGATGGTAGCTTCCTCTCCACTTATCCCTGGCATATGAATATCCATTAAAATGGCATCGTAGGTGTTGTTTTTGGCAAGATCAATGGCGTCCATGCCATTGCTCGCTATATCACTTGTTATTTCTTTTTTGGACAACATTTTTTTAGTGATTACCTGATTTATTTTGTTGTCCTCAACAATCATAAGGTGTAGGCCTTTAAACACATAGTCCTTTTGGGTAATCTCGAAAGGAATATCGTCAACAACGCCGTCTTTACTTTTTGTTTTAAGCTCAAAATAGAAGGTACTACCTTCTCCAAGCTCACTTTTCAGCAGAATTTTACTATCAAATAGCCCAAGAAGGCTCTTCACTATGGTAAGTCCAAGTCCCGTACCCCCATATTCCCTATTGATTTGAATAGACCCTTGCTCAAAACCTTCAAAAATATTTTGTTGCTGCTCCTTGGAAATACCAATGCCATTATCGGAAACTTCAAAATAGAGGGTTACATCCTCGTCTTCCTTATTCAATAATTTGGCAAGTACCTTTACCTCCCCATTTTTAGTAAATTTTAAGGCGTTGCCAACCAGGTTCATAAAAACCTGGGAAAGCTTTAATGGATCACTCATTAAATGCCCAGGAATAGAATCGTCATATTCCAAAATAATATTGGTATTGTTCTCTTTAGCACTCTGTTGCAATGAATCAATAACCTCTTTCAGAACTTTCTTAAGATTGAACTCCATATTCATGGGTTCTAACTTATCGGCATCTATTTTATTGATATGAAGAATGTCATTGATAAAGTTCAAAAGATAATCTCCAGAAAATTTTAAGGCCTTAAGATGTTCTTTTTGGTTTTTACTCGGGTTTTCCTCCAGTAATAAATGGGTAAGTCCTGTAACAGCGTAGAGCGGTGTTCTTAGTTCGTGACTTACCGTGGATAAGAAATTGGTTTTGGCTTCCATGGCATTGACCGCTTCATCCCGTGCTGTCTGAAGTTCATCGTTTTTAGTGTGTAAAAGATCGTTGGTTTTTAGCTTTACCTGATTATTTCGATATAATGAAACTGCCAATAAAGAGATAATGATCAATAAAGCCGATGTGAGTATCACTGTTATTTCTGCTCGATTCTCGGATTCGCTTAATTCCTCATTACGTTGTTCTAATCGCTTAACTTCATTGACCATGAACTCATTATGGACATCGTCACCCGTTTTTGTTTCAATTTTCACCTTTTCAATGGTAAAAAGTGAATCTTTGGATTCAGACAAGTTTCTAAAGGTCATTAATGCTTCTTGAAATCTACCCAAACCTTCATAAGATTCAGATAATAAGGCATTACTTTCTACAACTTCGCTAAAAAAACCATTTTCATTAGCAAGTTTTAGTGCACTTTCTGCATTTTTAGCACTTTCTCCATAATTGGAAAGTTTTATTTTGGTCCTTGCAAGGCCTATATGTGCCCTGGTCGCCAAATACTCTTTTTCGTAAACATCCGTGTTAACAATTAGGGAATTGAAATTCTTGGAAGCACTATCAAATTTTTCCAAATTCAAATAAATAGTACCTTCAACCAACAATATATTATTTAGAAAATTACGATCATTATTCAGTTTTCGGGCTTCATCGAGCATGAATATCGCCTGAAAGTTATGATTGTCCTTAAAGAGTAATATGGCTTCGATGTATTTGTACTTAGCATCACCATAAGGATATTCGATGTCTTTTAACAATACTTGTGCCCTGTCCCAATAAAACTTAGTTGTATTTACTTTATCCAATTTTAAATAAAGCTGGGCAAACATATGGTATGTATCTATCAATGTTTTTACATCCTTGTTTTCTTCAGCTATTTCAGCTGCTTTGTCCAAGGACTTCAACGCCAAATCCATTTCGTTTTTATTCCCGTATGCGCGTGCTTCATTAAAATACAACTGCACATCTTTATGTACGGAGATATCCTGTGACCATACATTTGTACTTAAGCACAACAGTGCCCATGTAATGGCTAAATGTTTAATGTGCGAATATGGAATTAATACATTCAAACGAAATTTTTATTGATCAATAAATTGATGATGTCTATTATTCGACTACTATATCCTGTTTCGTTATCATACCAGCCAATAATCTTAACCATTTTTCCGATTACAGAAGTCATCTGAGAATCAAACGTACAAGAATAGCAACTATTGTTTATATCAACCGATACTATAGGGTCTTTCGTATAATAAAGTATGTTTTTTAGTTCATTATGGGATATTTTCTTAAAAGTATCGTTAATTTCTTGAATAGAAGTTTCTCTTTTGACATTAAAAGTAATGTCTGTAAGGGACCCATTAGGCACAGGGACCCTAATGCCGCAGCCTCCAATGCTATTTGCAAGGTGGGGGAATATTTTGGTCAATGCTTTAGCCGCACCTGTGGTCGTAGGTATAATCGATTGAGAGGCTGCTCGGGCTCGTCTTAAATCGTTATGTGGCTGGTCATGTAAGCTTTGGTCGGTTGTATAGGAATGAATTGTGGTAATATATGCTTGTTCTATTCCGCATAAATCATTTATAACCTTGATCATAGGTGCCGCATTATTTGTTGTGCAAGAGGCATTTGAAATAATATGGTCTCCAGATTCGATAATTTCTTCATTTACGCCGAAAACCACCATTTTTATGGTGTCGCAGGCCGAAGGCGCTGAAAGAATCACTTTTTTTGCTCCATTTTGAATATGGTACTTTAAGTCTTCTTGAGATTTAAATTTGCCGGTAGCTTCAATAACTATGTCTACTTTATTCTCAGACCAATCAATACTTTGGGGGGAAATATGATTTGAAACAGCAATGCTCTGTCCGTTAATTAAAATAGCATTTTCCTGTGATTCGATGTCTTTGTCCCAAACCCCGTGAATACTATCATATTTAAGAAGGTGCCCTAACGTCCTGGGGTCGGCTAAATCATTTATTGCGGTAATATTTAAATGGGGTTGTTCACTCAATAGTCTAAAAAGGGTTCGACCAATCCTACCAAATCCATTTATGCCAATGTTTACTTTGTTCATGTCAAAATCGCTTTGAAAAATGCATTACTATGTGCTATAAAGCAATTAGTCTATATGCTTGTGGGCTTTGTAGGAAGAACGTACCAAAGCACCACTTTCAACATGCCTAAAGCCCATTTTGAGTCCAACTTCCTCATATTTTTTGAATTGCTCAGGAGGAATGAATTCTTTGACTGGCAGATGCTTTTTTGAAGGCTGGAGGTATTGCCCTATCGTAATCACATCGACGTTGGCATTTCTTAGGTCCTCCATAGTCTCTAAAACTTCTTCTTCAAGTTCTCCTAGACCTAGCATAATTCCCGATTTAGTTCTATTTACGCCATTGTCACGCAAATATCTTAAAGCCTCGAGGCTTCTTTCGTATTTAGCTTGGATGCGAACCTCTCTGGTAAGTCTTTTAACTGTTTCCATATTGTGGGAAACCACTTCGGGAGCCACTTCAATAATACGGTCTAAATGTCTTTCAATGCCTTGAAAGTCAGGAATAAGCGCTTCCAAAGTTGTAGTGGGATTCATTCTTCGTATGGCTTTTACCGTTTCAGCCCATATTATGGAGCCCATATCCTTTAAGTCATCCCTATCAACCGAAGTAATTACGGCATGCTTAATCCCCATTATCTTAATAGAACGGGCTACTTTTTCGGGTTCAGCCCAATCAACATCTTCAGGTCTACCAGTTTTAACTCCACAGAAACCACAAGAACGCGTACAAATATTACCCAATATCATAAATGTCGCTGTACCTTCTCCCCAACATTCACCCATGTTGGGGCAACTCCCTGATGTACAAATAGTATGTAAATCATATTTGTCGACAAGACTTCTTAATTGGGTATATTTTTTACCCGTAGGAAGTTTTACCCGAAGCCATTTTGGTTTCCCCTTAGGGGGTGCAACGCTGTTTACGCTCATTCTTGGATTTTGGACAAATATACAAACAAAATAACGTACGGCATATGAACATAAAATGCCTTAATTCTTAATGATTACGGGAAAAAAACTGAGATAAGAAGATGTTTCTATTTTCGATTTTTGATGATTTCAGCCAATAGTTTTTTGGCCCTAAGCAGCTTAACCTTCACATTGTTGATGGGCTCATTGAGTTCAATGGCAATGGCAGCATAACTTAACTCATTAAAATATCGAAGATTGATGACCTCTTGATAATGGGGCTTTAGTTTCTTGATATTTTGGAGAAGTGTCGCCAAATTTTGTTCAGTTATGAGTCTGTCTTCGGCAGAAGGAGCGTCATCCAGTACTTTTGTGATAGCCTCATTGTTGCCAACAGATTCCAAGACATTTCTTTTCCTTTTCCGAATTAAATCAACATGAAGGTTTTTGGATATGGCAATAAGCCACGTCTTGAATCCATAAGCATCATCATAAGATTTAATTTTGTCAAAGGCCTTTGAGAAGGTCTGTACCGTAATATCCTCGGCATCATTCTCGTTTTCGGTGCGCTTTAGTTGAAAACCATAAACGTCATTCCAAAACGTATCCAATAAATTACTGAAAGCAATTTGATTTCCCATTTTAGCCTTGTTGATTATGACAAGGATGTTGTCTTTCGTTTTATCCAAAAGAGAATCGTTTATGAATCAGAGGGTGGTAATCTATAGTAATTCTGTTACTTGATCTTTCTTGCAATCTTGTTCACTTGGTAATTTCCCACACATTCCGCAGGCTTCACCTTCTTGATTTAAAAACGGACTTTGACTTGCGCAAGTGCCAGCAAACTGTCCATTTTTTTTGGACCAAATCTTAATTGCAATGCCCGCAAAAGCAAGTGCTAAAAGACCTATGGTCAAAAGAATTAGCTTCATACTTAAATTTTGCTCAAAGATACAAAAATAAAGCCCTGACTATATGGCCAGAGCTTTATAATTAAGCATTTTGAATATTATCTAGTAATCTATTTTAGCTACAATATTTTCAACGGTAGGGGTATTATTGCCGCCCTTTGGTTCTATAGTAATGTAACTTACGGCATTATCAGCATAAGGCAGGGCTAACAACTTTTCTTTGCCAACGACCTCATCAATAATG
>JAGLKG010000165.1 GCA_023141835.1 Maribacter sp.
CTTCTTCGCCTCCGGTAATTCCAAGCTCTATTTCCAAGGTCATGTCCATTTTGCTCATTCTTTCAAGGTAACCCTTGCAGATTTCAATGTTTTCTTCTAGAGGTTCTTCTGAAAGATCGATCATATGGGAACTGAACAAAGATTTGCCAGTTTCTGCATAGTGTTTTTCACTTGCATCAAGCAGACCATCTATCCATGGCAATAATTTTTTAGCACAATGGTCGGTATGGAGAATAACCGTGGCACCATAAGCTTCTGCCAATTGATGAACGTGTTTGGCACCTGCCACAGCACCTTGAATAGCTGCATTCTGCCCTTCATTTGATAATCCTTTCCCAGCATTGAATTGAGCTCCCCCATTGGAAAATTGAATAATTACTGGTGAGTTTAAGCTTGCAGCAGTCTCCAATACCCCATTTATGGTATCAGAACCTATAACATTTACAGCAGGTATTGCGAATCCTTTTTCTTTTGCGTAATTAAATACTTCTTGAACTTGGTCACCAGTGGCAACTCCGGGTTTAATATTGTGGGCCATAATTTTTTAGGTCTATAGGTTTCTTAAAAAGTGAGGGACAAAAGTAATAAAATATTTAGGTCTAAAAAGGATAGTTAATGCCAATTTGCAATACGGAATTGGCAAAATTATAATCCCTGAACCATCTTTTTGAAGTTTCTTCCGCGGGATTATACGTTTTAAAGCCCAAATCAACCCTGATTAGGAAATAGGTTAAATCGTATCGAATACCAAATCCTGACCCCAATGCAATATCTGCCAAGGATCCAAATCCGTTAAAAATCTTATCTGGGTCATTTTCACTGTCGAATACATTCCATATGTTGCCGGCATCAGCGAACAATGCTCCTTTAATATCTCCTACTATGGGAAATCGATACTCTAAGTTCAATGCGATTTTTAGGTTAGCCTCATTAAAATCATTGATTTCCTTGGTTTTACCGGGCCCTAGGGAATATGGGTTCCAGGCCCTATTGTCATTAGACCCTCCAGCGAAGTAACTTCGTACAAAAGGAATATTATCAGAATTCCCATAGGGAATGGCGATGCCAAAGAAACTCCTAAATGCTAAAACGTTAGACCGTGTTAAGTCCCAATATTTAATATAATCGAATTCGGTTTTAAAATATTGTGAGTAAGGTACGCCGAAAACCAATAGATCTTTATTGCTATTCTCTTCAAAGGGGATTATTTGTGAAAATGCGGAAAGTAGGTTGCCAGCACTCTCTAACTTAAGCCTAAATCGGTGGAAATTATTATCGGTAATGCCATTCTGATTATTCTTATTGAATGTATAGTTGGTGGCAAAAATGAGATTATCCTCGGTGAGTCGCTGCTTTCTTTCTTCTATGCTACGCACTTCATTGAAGTCATCTATTGTTGAAGTAACGGTCCTTTTTGAAATGGCATCTATAAACCCCTCGGTACCTGATGGGATTTTCAAGCGCGGATTATTTTCATCGTCAATGTTAGATTCAAAATAATCTACCAGAGTAGGAAATTCTAGCGGATTTTCATATATATCTGCAATCTCGTCAAGACGATCGTAAGAATTCCGATATACATTAAAAAATCGGGTAGGATTTACATTTCGGACAAATTGAACGTTCAAAAGCTCAACAACGTTTCTTTTAAAATCGGTGGGGGCCCAATTGTAACCCAAAATACTATTAAAGGTCTGTTTGTCCAGACCAATGTTTTTTTGAAAACTCGTTCCTAAAGATAATCTGGTTTGGGGTAGGGTATATCGAGGAATCAATTTTTCTGTCTTAATAAAAGGGAACCAGATTCTAGGAAAGGTCAAGTTGATATCAGCCCCAAATTCCAACAAATTAAAAAACCTATTGTCCGATACCGTTATACTTTGATCGTTTGAGGACCCAACATTTAAACGCCCAGTTAAACTTAGGTTTTCAGCCCCTTTAAACAGGTTTCGAGCCTGTAATGATGGGCTAAAGGCCATTCCTATTTGTTGAATGTTCGAATGCGAGACGTCCAAATCCATTCCCAAAGAATATTTTGGTCTTTCTGTTAAAAAAATATTCGCCTGAAGTCCTTTTTGCACAGTATCAAATACGATAGAAGGGTATTTAAATACGTTTAAACTTGTGATTCGCCTATAGGTACTTGAGCGGTCCAGTTCGCGGTATATGCTATCTTTTTCAAAGAATATGGCATCGATAAGTGTTGTGGGTTTGAATTTCAATCGATCTTTATAGTAGATATTATAGTTGCCATGTTTAATAAGGTTGCTCTGTTCTTCCTCGCCACTAAGAATAAAATCGGTATATATATTGATTTCCTTGAACTTTTCGACCTTGTATTCGGAGGTGCTTATGGCATTATCACTTCGGGTTCGTAGATTGTCAATATTAAGTGCAATATTCATTTTTTGATCGTTCCCTGATTTCGTGGTGTCGCGGGTAATTGCATAATTGATCGAGCTTTCCTGAAAATTTCGAATTCCTGAATTCCTGAATATGGTGGTCAGTCGTTTTCTTTCGTTTTCAAAATCGGCTGAATCAAATTGATTTCCTTCCTTGATCAATGAATTTTCTTTATGTTCTTGGTAGATTGAATCGATAACCTTGGAAGATATTTTAGTTGAAACAGAATCGAGGACATATGGCTTTCCAAGAGTAATATTATAATTTAATTTTGCCCTTTGTCGTCGACGTGCACTATCTATTTTAAAAGTGGTATTGTTGTTGAAATAACCTTTGCTGTCATAGTAGGCACTTAAACGTTGGAGGGTTCTTCGCGTATCAGATGTGTCAATTACCGCTGGAGGCTCGCCTACGTTCTTGAGCCATTCGCTCAACCCTTTTACCATAAATGACTCCCCAAGTCTTTCAACTTGCTTTTCTGATATGAGTTTTGCTAATCTTTGTTTTCGTTTCTCTTTTTTGTATAGCCAACTTTGAAATGATGAATCAGGATTTTGTTTGGCAAGATTGTAAAGATTGAGTCGTAAAGGGTAACCCAATAAGGTGCTATTTGGTTTTTGGACTATTAAGCTATGAATATCTTCATTGGTAACCTTTTGGTCATCCGCGTATATTGCATTTTTGTTAAGTAATAACTCATTTTCACCAACCCTTCTTAGTGTATTGCATGAGGAGAACAATATGGCAAGAAATAATAAGCTTATTTTAGCCCAGGGGTTCTTAAAACAAAAGACAATCCTCATAGAAATCAAAAATACATCATTTGTATGGTTGGAAAAAGCCAAATAAAATTTATAAAAAGCTTACAGCAAAAAAAGTACCGAAATCAAAAAGGCATGTTTGCTGTTGAAGGAATAAAGACCGTTCAAGAGCTATTGGATTCGAATTTTGAGGCTTATCGGATATATTGCTGCGATGCGAGGTTATTAAATGCGGATGATGACGTGATTGAATTGATACCAGAAACTGATTTAAAGAAAATAAGTAGTCTTAAAAACCCGAATAAAGCATTGGGGGTCTTTAAAGTGCCATCGCCCCAAATAGTTGGTTCAGATGATTGGGTATTAGCTCTGGACAATGTCCGGGACCCAGGGAATCTAGGGACTATAATACGGCTTTGTGACTGGTTTGGCATTCCTCATTTGGTGTGTTCTGAAAATACGGTGGATTGCTTTAACCCCAAGGTTTTACAAGCAACCATGGGTTCAATAACCAGGGTGAATATCATATATACTGACCTGGGTAGATTTTTGAAAACATCCGAGCTTCCCGTATTGGGGACTTTTATGGATGGGGAATCTGTTTATTCCTCTGAATTTACTGAAAAAGGCATTTTGGTATTGGGTAATGAAGCCAATGGCATTTCCAGCGAAATTGAAACTTTGGTTAATTCAAGAATAAGTATTCCACAATTCGGAAGCCCCACTACTGAAAGTTTGAATGTGGCCATGGCGACCGCCATCTTTCTGAATGAGATTAGAAGGCCTTGATAAATCTAATTATTCAAAGGTGAAATTTACAAAAAGACCACGGGTACGCATGGCATCGATATTTCCTGTCCATGGGCTATTTGGGTCATTATCTGGAATCAATTCATCACTGATGGCAAAGACACCACGTATTGAAGGTGTAAACTTAAAGTACTCCAAATAAAATTCTATCCCGAACCCCAATTCATAGTTGTACACCCATTTCTTCATTCTAAATGTGCCCCCTGCGTTATCATCCAAACTAGTTTCGTTACTCCCCAAATTCAATGAAGTGGATCCCCCGCCAATTAAAAAAGGTTTCCAATTGCCAAGTCTTCTAGTGCTCACTTTTAATAAAAGAGGGAAATTGACATAGGTCGACTTTACATCCCTTAGGGCATCTCTTTCCTCCGCAAAACCGGGAAAACCTAAAGTTCTTGAGTTATAAAGCAAGCCAGGCTCGAAACGTACATCCAAAAATTCATTGATACGCATTTCGCCGATAAGTCCAACATTGAACCCAAATGATTTATTCACCAAAACATCCTTGGCATCATTCTTATAATCAAACTTAAAATCGTACTGATTAAAGCCCAGAAAATAGCCCCAATTGAGCAAGGCCTTGTCCTCATTCTCCTTATTTAGAATAGGTTTTTCGTTAAATTGGGACATAATCGATTGGCTTAGCAGAACCAGGCCGATCAAAACTAAAAGATGATGCTTCATAAATTTATTTTGCAGCTACATAAATTGAGGCAACCCCAAAGGTTTGCGGTTTATTCACTACATCTATAAACCCGATTTTGGCCAATATATTGTTGAAGTTGACACCATGTGGAAAAACTGATGCTGATTCGCTTAAATAGGCATAGGCAGAATCATCTTTAGAGAAGATTTTGCCAATTCTTGGAAGTATGTATTTTGTATAAAAACAATAGCCTTGTCTGTAAGGGGTTTTTGTAGGTATAGAGGTTTCCAAAACCACAAATGTACCGCCGGACCTTAGTACACGATAAATCTCCGATAGACCTTTTTCTAGAGTCTCAAAATTACGAACACCAAAAGCCACGGTAATAGCATCAAAGGAACTGTCTTCAAAGGGCAGGTTTTCACTATCACCAATAACCAGCTCAATGGTCCCCCCCAATTGTTTTTTCAATACCTTTTTTTTGCCAACTTCGAGCATGCCGGCAGAAATGTCCAATCCTACGATTTTATGTGCCCCTGTTTGAATCAGGTTAATAGCCAAATCTCCGGTTCCTGTAGCGATGTCAAGAATATTTCCAGGTTTTTTCTTTTTTAAGATGGCGACTACACGCTTTCTCCATTTAATATCTATACCAAATGATATAATCCTATTTAAGCCATCATAGTTTTCAGAAATAGTATCGAACATTTGGGTTACCTGTTCTTTCTTCCCTAGATTGGAATCTTGATATGGGGTTACTTTATTGGCCATAGAAAAAATTTGTGCAAAGATACAATATCGTGGTCAGCTATTCTTTTAATTACAAATTAAAGGGTATCGCACTTTGTCTTTTGCTTATTAAATTAAGAACGAACCCAAAAAATTATGTAATTTTGCCTTGCATTGGTTGCAAACATTCGATCAAATGAGCTGTAAAAAAGCCGTATCGCCCTTTAAGGTATTTCTTTCTGAATATAAGATAAGACTTGTTTGTCTTAACGGTGAAATCAACATAAGCGTTACATGAAAATTATAATTGCCGGAGCTGGTGAAGTGGGGTTTCACTTGGCAAAACTACTCTCGTACGAATCTCAGGATATTACCTTGATAGATACTCGTAAAGAGAGTTTGGTGTACGCCGACAATCACCTGGATATAAGAGTGTTGAGAGGCGATGCTACATCTATTTCAGTTTTGAAAGATGCAAGGGTTCAGGATTCTGAGCTTGTCATAGGTGTAACTTCTTCGGAAACTACCAATATTACTTTTTGTATGTTGGCCAAACAATTGGGCTGTAAAAGAACCATTGCCAGAATCTCAAACACTGAGTTCATAGATAACAAGGATACTATCCGATTTTCAGAATTGGGTATAGATGAACTTATTTCACCCGAAGAATTGGCAGCTGAAGAAATAGGACTGTTATTGAACAAGTCTGCATTTAACGACACTTATGAGTTTGAAGGTGGTAAATTGATTATGGTGGGTGTGTCTTTGCAAAGGACAGCACCTTTTGTTGGCAAAATGGTAAAAGAAGCGGCACGAGTATTTCCTGAGCTACACTTTATGCCCATTGCACTACAAAGGGCAGGCACTCAATTTACTGTTATACCTCGTGGAGATACTATTTTTAAAGAAGATGATCAAGTGTATTTTATCACTACAACTGAAGGCGTAGATGAGTTATATAAGCTTACTGATAAAAAGAAGGAGGATATCAGGAATGTCATGATTCTCGGTGGAAGTAAAGTGGGATTTAAATCTGCCCGCGATCTTTGCGCAAAGAAATTTAATGTTAAGTTAATTGAAAAGGATAAAGAAAAAGCCTTTGATTTGGCCGATGACCTTCCCAATGCTCTGGTAATTAATGGCGATGGCAGGAATGTAGAATTATTGGTAGAAGAAGGTCTTGAATTGATGGATGCATTTATTGCCGTAACGGGAAATTCAGAAACTAATATAATGTCCTGTTTGGTGGCAAAATCCAAACATATAAAAAAGACAATCGCCCTTGTTGAGAATATGGATTATTTTCACCTTTCGCATTCAATAGGTATAGATACGCTTATCAATAAAAAACTATTGGCGGCTAATAATATATTCAGACATATAAGAAAAGGTGAAGTTGTGGCCTTGATGAGACTGAACAACATAAATGCCGAAATCCTTGAATTTGAGGTGAAACCAACTTCGAAGGTTACTGGTGAATTGATTCGCGAGCTCGACTTTCCAAGATCTGCCACTATTGGTGGTGTGGTTAGAGATGGCAAGGGTATAATAGCTTTGGGTGGTTTTGAAATCCAAGCCGGTGACCGCGTTGTTGTTTGTTGTTTACCCAATGCCATTCCAAAAATAGAAAGGTTATTCTTGTAATGGACTTTAATTCCAAAATCATATTCCATTTAATGGGGCTGCTTCTGCTCTTTAATGGTCTTTTCATGCTTATAGCGGCCGTAGTAAGTGGAATATATGATGATGGAGCTACTTTGGATATAGCTTTGGCGTCTATTACCTCTATGTTTATTGGGGTGTCTTCTATGTATTTTACAAGGGAGCATAAGAAAGAGGTGAAAAGAAAGGAAGGGTATATCATAGTTACCTTTGGGTGGATAGTGATGTCGTTGTCGGGAATGCTTCCATATTTGTTTTCAGGGTCAATTCCCAGTGTGACTAACGCTTTTTTTGAGACCATATCCGGGTATACAACAACAGGTGCCACAATTTTAAATGATATAGAATCACTACCAAAAGGTATTCTATTGTGGCGAAGTTTAACCCATTGGATTGGGGGTATGGGAATTATCGTTTTGGCAATTGCCATATTGCCCTTGCTCGGAATAGGAGGTATGCAGTTATTTGCGGCGGAAGCTCCTGGCCCAAGTTCGGACAAGCTCCACCCTCGAATTACTGATACGGCAAAACGGCTGTGGTACATATATGTTGGATATACGTTGGCAGAGACATTATTGTTGAAGTTGGCAGGAATGACGCTCTTTGATGCCATAAACCACTCCTTGGCCACCTTGTCGACCGGCGGTTTTTCAACTAAAAATGCAAATTTGGCGTATTGGAACGACCAACCTTTGATTCAATATATTGTTATATTGTTCATGTTTTTGGCCGGAAGTAACTTTGTTCTTAGCTATTTTGCTTTTAAAGGCAAAGTTCAACGGGCAATTAAGGATGAGGAATTCAAATTCTATTCGGTGTTTATTGCCGTTTTTACCATAATTGTAGCTTTAGTAGTGTATTTTGAAGCTAATGTACCAGTATCTGACTACCACCCAATGGTCAATGGAGTTGAAGAGAGTTCGTTTAGGCATGCCCTTTTTCAGGTGATGGCAGTGGTTACCACAACAGGGTTTGTTACGGCCGACTTTAGTAGTTGGACGCCTTTTTTGACGATTTTCTTTTTTGGATTGATGTTTCTTGGAGGATCAGCTGGTTCAACTGCGGGGGGTATTAAGGTTATGCGTCACTTGCTCATCATTAAAAATGGGTTATTGGAGTTCAAAAGAACCTTGCATACGAATGCGGTCATACCAGTACGTTACAATAATAAAACTGTAAAGGAACATATTGTTTACAATATCATTGGGTTTTTTGTACTGTACATGTTGTCCTTTATAATAGGCGCTATGGTATTGGGATTCCTGGGCCTTGATTTTGAATCGGCAATTGGTGGGGCAGCTTCATCTTTAGGTAATGTGGGCCCTGCTTTAGGTAGCCTAAGTCCACTTAGTAATTTTAATGACCTTCCAATGTTGGGTAAATGGTGGTGTGGATTTTTGATGCTCCTGGGAAGATTGGAATTATTTACGGTCCTAATACTTTTAACTCCTTACTTTTGGAAGAAAATATAAAAAAACCCGCATTTGCGGGTTTTTTTATTATAAAACCGATTTGATTCTCGAAACAGCCTCCCGTAACTCTTCTTCGGAAGCTGCATATGAAATCCGAATACAATTGGGATTGCCAAATGCCTCTCCTGTCACAGTGGCTACGTTGGCTTGCTCAAGTAAATACAGTGCAAAGTCAGAAGCATTACCTATGGTAGTTCCGTTCAACGTTTTCCCGAAGAAATAGGAAATATCGGGAAAAACGTAAAAAGCACCTTCGGGAATGTTTAGTCTAAAACCTTCAATCTCCCCTAAAAGTTGCAAGATCAAATCCCTTCTTTTGTGAAATTCATCGATCATAAACTGTATGCTACTCACAGGCGCTTCCAATGCAGTTATAGTTGCACGTTGGGCAATGGCATTGGCTCCACTTGTATTTTGCCCTTGGAATTTAGTACATGATTTAGCAATCCAATCAGGGGCGCCAATATAACCAATACGCCATCCAGTCATGGCGAATGCCTTGGATACTCCATTTACGGTAATAGTTCTGTCGTACATACCGTCGATCGCTGCAATGCTAACATGACCTCCTATAAAATTAATGTGTTCGTATATTTCATCGGATACTATAAAAATATTCGGGTGTTTTCTTAAGACCTCGGCCAAACCCTTCAATTCTTCCTCGCTATATACTGAACCACTTGGGTTGCAAGGTGAACTGAACCAAAGCATTTTGGTTTTTGGCGTTATTGCAGCTTCAAGTTGACTAGGTGTCATTTTAAAATCAGTATCAATGCTCGTAGGTACTTCTACCGGAACACCTTCGGCCAGCTTTACAATATCACTATAGCTCACCCAGTAAGGTGCAGGTAGTATGACTTCATCACCTTTGTTCAACATTATCATGGCAATATTGGCTAAAGACTGTTTCGCCCCTGTGGAAACAACGATTTGGTTTAAACCATAATCAAGGTTGTTGTCTCTTTTGAATTTATTTGAGATAGCTTGTTTTAAATCTACATAACCATCGACAGGGGAATAACTGCTGTAATTGTCATCAACAGCTTGTTTAGCGGCATCTTTAATAAAGTCAGGGATGTTAAAATCAGGTTCTCCTAAGCTCAATCCTATGATGTCTTTACCTTGACCCCTTAATTCTCTTGCTTTTGCGGCCATAGCCAAAGTGGCCGAAGTAGACATGCTTTTAATTCTTTCGGATAAATGGTTGTTCATAAAACGAATAAATTTACTGGTATTGCAATATGGGTTTTTTACCCAATTCCTTTAGATGTTTAAAGTGCGAAATTATAGCTTTTCTAGTAGTTTTGTATTCATTGTATGGTAAATTAAATTCCTTTGCCGTCTGTTTAACAATTTTTGAAATATTTGTGTAATGAATATGACTGATGTTAGGGAAGATATGGTGCTCTACTTGATGGTTCAAGCCTCCAGTAAACCAATTGACAATCTTGTTCTTTGTTCCAAAGTTAACTGTGGTGAACAGTTGATGAATTGCCCAAGTGTTCTTCATCGTACCATTTTCATCCGGTAATGGAGTTTCAGCTTCATCGACCACGTGTGCCAATTGAAATACAACACTGAGAATTACACCGGCAACATAATGCATTATAAAGAAGCCCAATAAAATTTTCCACCAAGCAATATCCGAAATCAGTATGGGCAATACAATCCAAATAGTGATATAGATCATTTTAGTAACCACCAAAGTACTCCAGTGTATAACGGGATTAGGTAATTTGCCAAAAGAAAGTTTTCTCTTCATGTAGCGATACGTTTGTTGAAAATCAGTGGTTATAGCCCAGTTAAACGTCAAAAGCCCATACAAAAACACTGAATAAAAATGTTGGAATTTATGGTGTTTGTACCATTTTGCATGTTTGGAAAATCTCAAAATACGTCCGGCCTCCAGATCTTCATCATGATTGGGGATATTTGTATACGTATGGTGTAATACGTTGTGTTGCACTTGCCAATTGTAAACATTTCCTGCAAGTATATAAATACTCCCTCCCATAATCTTATTGACCCATTTCTTTGAGGAATAAGAGCCGTGATTGCCATCGTGCATTACATTCATGCCTACACCGGCCATTCCTATTCCCATTACTATCGTGAGTAACAGATTGGCCCAATTCGGAAGACCCAAAGTTAAAATCAAAAAGTATGGTGTAAGGAAAACGCAGAACATTATAATTGTCTTTACATGTAATCGCCAATCTCCGGTCTTCTGCTTTTTAGTGTCCTTAAAATAATCGTTGACCCTTTTATTCACAGTTTTGAAAAATTGCGTCGAATCCTTTCTTGAAAATCGTATGGTCTTTGTGTCCATCAGCTGTGGGCTTTATGTAAATATACTACAATAACGGCTTTATTCTTTTCAAAACCTCCTTTAAAGGGAGGTTATGATAGTGAATATGTTATTTTTGCGATATACAAAGGTAAGAATGAAAGCTGAGATTATATTTAAATATTTCCCTAATTTATCTGAAAGTCAAAGAGTACAGTTTGCACTACTGGAAGATTTGTATAAAGATTGGAACTTAAAAATAAATGTGGTTTCCCGAAAAGATATAGAAGAATTGTTTCTACGTCATGTTCTACATTCTTTAGGTATTGCAAAGATACAGGAATTCAATCCCAATAGTGCTATCTTGGATGTTGGCACGGGTGGCGGCTTCCCTGGAATACCTCTGGCCATTCTTTTTCCGGAATCCCAATTTACGCTAGTTGATTCTATTGGAAAAAAAATCAAGGTAGTCGAAGAGGTAGTGGAAGGATTGCAATTGAAAAACGTGACCCCGATCAATAACCGGGTTGAAGAATTGAATAACCATTACGATTTTATAGTAAGCCGGGCAGTTGCAGCAATGCCAACGTTTGTACACTGGGTAAAAGGAAAAATAAAAAAAGAGTCGGTCCACGGCAGGCGCAATGGGATTCTCTATTTGAAAGGTGGTGTTTTGTCTGAAGAGCTTAAAAACTACAAAACGGCACAGATCTTTGACCTGACCGATTATTTTACGGAAGACTTTTTTGAGACTAAAAAAGTTGTGTATTTGCCTTTAAAATATAGGGGCTAACTTGCTATAAGCTTAGCATTGAATTAAAAGAATGTCTACAATTTCTCGCGTAGTTCTTCATGTATTTTTGAACTCTGCTCAAAAGAGTGAACAAACTATTCATTGGTAAGCTATAATTGTTGCTTTCTTCTTTCATCCCTAACTTTTTTAAAAAATCTTTGAACCTTACGTCACTCTAAGTTTACAATTACTTAACGTTAAATTTACATATATATTGTTTAAAGACCAAAACTTAATTCTTAATAAATTGATAATAAAATATTGCGGTAAGGTCGAGAATAAAACTTTTTTGTAAAAAAAAAGATTGGGGTAAACGGTGTAAGTTCCTTAGAGAAAAGCCTTTATTATAATCTGTATGG
>JAGLKG010000166.1 GCA_023141835.1 Maribacter sp.
TCCTCATCTGTCATTTGATCGCTCCATCCCGTACTAAGGTGGTCAATATGTCTCTGGCTAAGAATAATGTAGGTGCCCCGAGTATGGGCAAAACCTCCACAGAGCCAATCCTCGATTTTTAAAAAGCGCCACGGATGATTTAACATTAAAGCTACCTTGTTCTTCTGTAATAGTGTATTGACTTTTTTGACAACGAAGGAAATGCACTCTTTTTCATTTTCGGTAAAAGGAGTAACGGCCGAGCTAAATTTTTGCTTGGCAAACTCCCGGGCTTGGAGAAGATCTTCGGTAGGTAATTCCTCTTGAACAAAAGCCGATATCTCTCTTTTTTGAAGCTGCGAAAAATAGGGCTCATAGGATTCGTCCAAGATGGCCTTGGCAGCTTTATCTCCAGATAAAAATTCAATTCTTGGATGAACCAATGGGCTCTTTTGCACTACCTTTATTTGATAGTCATTAAGACTGTATTTTGGATCAATTCGGTCTTTAAAGGGGCCATCACCTTGAATATTTGGTATGGAATCTGGAACATTTGGATCGTTTACGACGTGTTTCAGCGAAAGGTTATGACCTACTTCATGGGCAATGACAAAGGCTTGCATATGAATCAATGCATCAGCATTTTTTTCAGTAGGATCGCCAAGAGCTATAAAAGTAATATTTCCTCCCATCATACCTCTTCCCAAGGGGCCTTTTTTACCATCCACTGCATTGACAAAAAACATATTTACAATATCATCCTGTCCTTTTATAAGACCAGCCTTTTGAGACTCAATTACAATTTGATCCAGGTTGATCTCTCCATCCCTAGCCTTGGTGTTGTTGTAAAAGAGAGGTTCCAAAAAATGAAAATCAACGCCCGCTTTCAAATAAGCCCTATCTACCAAATCCTCAGGCAAAGCCATGGAGGCAGGGTGTGTTCCTTCATCGGATTGAACTACAATAGGTTGTACAATTAGAACTTGAGGCTGAAGTTGATCGGGTTTTTGTGCAAATCCGGAATAACATATGATAATTAAAGTGAACAGAGATGTTTTAAAAGCCATGGTTTTTTGTTAAGATGCAATAAATATAGGACTTATGCCTAAATCAAAAGGTTCTAAGTATTTTTTATTAAGAAGAGCCTTCTATAGAACTATTCGATATTTATGGATTAATCCCGTACTAAGTAATTAGTATGACTCCTTCCTTTATTTGAAGTACATTTTCAACTGGGTTGAAATCAAAAATTTGGGCAAGAGGAAATTAATAAATTCGTGTTCCCCATCATTCCAAAACTAATGTATTGTTTCTTGGTTGTTAATAGGATAGCTTTAAATTTTATGTAGTCAAATTCATATATTCTCTAATGCCGTTGCGATATACGTTTTGAAATACTATGTATGCAAACCTTTGCATAGACTCAATGTAGTATTCCCTTAAAAATAGCCTAATTTGCCTTTATTTTAAAAGTCCAAATACCTTAATAAGGACTTTCGTTATCCGTTTTACCAAAGAATCAAAAATCATGAAGACATATCATATCATTTACGCAATTTGCTTTCTTTTCTTGTTTTCCTGCACTGAAAAGAAAACCAATAAAAAAGACCAGGAGGCCGAACATCCAATACAGCTTAGAGTTGCGGCCTATAACGTTGAGGTTAGTCGAAATGCTACGGCCCAAGAAATAGGCGAAGCCATGAAAGCTTATAATTTTGATGTGGTATGCTTCTCTGAAGCCCCTGGTGGGGATTGGACGGCACAAGTAGGAAAGGTATTGGGATTAAACCATATTACTGTCGGCAAATATTCCACAGCTGGGCATGAAGACAAATACAAATCTATTGCCAGCAAGACTCCGCTATATGGGATAGAGGAGATTTTAATGGCAGATACCCTGCACACCGTTACCAAGGCCATGACCAAAATTGGTACAAAGGAAATTGGTTTGTATTCGGTGCATTTTCCCTTTGGTTGGCGAGATCAAGCCCATATTGATGAAACCACTGGAAAGGTGACCGCATTTGTGGATTATCTTAAGGCGATTTCGGCGTCCGAAATACCTATTGTAATGGGAGATTTTAATTTTAGACCCTCCAATACGGAAAAGGTAAACGATTATCATGAACTGTTTGTATCACTCGGTTTGGATGTGCATTGGAAAGAATTGAGGATAGACCCTGCTAAGGAGAATACACATAATGCCTTAAAACCTGAAGATGAGGGGAACGGTGAGGTGATTGATCACATCATGTATAATAGACAAAATTTTAAAGCTACAAAAGGAGGTATTCTTCCTATGGAAAAACCTTTATCCGATCATAAAGCAGTTTGGGCGGTGTTGGAATTGAAGTAAGTTGTTATTGAATTTTTAGGACATAGGGCTCTCCCTTCTTAAGTTCTACCTTAAGTCCCTCTAATAGTTGTTTGCCACTATATGCTATGGAATTTTCCTTGATGGGAGAAATAACAGCGTACACTTCGCTTTTGTCTACAGTGAACCACTCGGGAAATTGATTGATTCGTGGCCAATCGACAGGCATTTGCATGATGGATTTATGCCTTGGGGCATCAAACCTCAAAATCCCTTGCCAATCTTCATCCGCCTTAAGGCTGATGATTATTTCGTCACCGTTTTTAATAGCACCCAATTGAATATCGGATCGCCAAGGATGGGCAGTGACTCCTTGTGTCTTCCAAAGACAGTACATGATGGTGGTTCTGGCAAAATTACCATCGCCATGCCAACCTTCTATGATACCTGAACCTTTCCATTTTTGAGCATTTTTTCGTTGACTGGAATCCTGCATCGCCCACATCACTTGAATTTCGCTATCCAGCCATTCCTTGGTGGAAGCAATAGGTTCCCGAGCATATAGATTTAGAGTGCCTTCAATGGCATCGGCATAGCCATCCGAAGAACCTCTTTCCCAATCAAAACTTCGATACTTCTCGTTGAGGACGCCAAGTCCTTTCAATGTAGCCTCCCTGTAGGCCAACACCGAATCTACTTGGTATACCGTATAAAATCCGTTAAGGGTATAGCCAAAATTATCGGCCATTCCTTCCCATTGGACGGTTCCCTTTTTTGGATCGATTCCGTTGTAAAAAAGCCCATCTTCATTTCTGCCCACTTCCAAAATCCGATCCAGCATTTCATGAATGTGTGGTTCGTAGAGCTTCTTTTTTTGAGGGTTTGCAACGCTCAGCGTGGCATAGAGTTCGCAAAGTCCAGATACGATTTCGCAGCCATGATCCCGTAATCTGAGCGCTTCAAAATCACGGGTAGGATGGTGGCCACCCAAAAGATAATAGTCACCTAAGCGTTGGGACCAATCCAAGTATTTTTGATTCCCCGTCATCCAGTAAATACGGGAGAGTACCTGGAGCATTTCCCCATTCAGTTCTACATTGGTAGACGGAATGTTCCCATAATCAGTTGCTACGGGGGCATGCTTCCAAATATCGTCCAAAATGTCGACCATCCTGTCGGACCAAGGGCTAGGCCCCAACCATTCAGTAAGGGGCAAAAGACCATCTTTAATATATTCAGAGGATCCAAACAGTATGCTGTTCAAATCGGGCTCAGAGGTTTCGAAATCTTTCTTGCTAAATGAGTAGGTGTCGGGCAGGTTATCGATACGGGAGGTTAATCTTGTTTCGGTATGCAGCATGTCCAGCATCCGACCTTTAAAAAGATTCGCATCGGTCAAAGCGGCCGTCAACACCATAAAAGGATAGTTATCTGCTGCAGCATCTTTGGCATTCCAGATATCGGTACCTTCATCTAAGTTTCTGGGGATAAGTCCGGTTGTGGAATCGGCCTGTTGTAACCAGTCATCTACAAAGTGTCTGCACCGTTCCAGGCCTTCGTTAACCAATACACCGTGGATTTGGGCTTGTTTTAGGACAAGACTATCCACTGAAAACTGCTCCTCTTGTTTATCAGTAGCGTGATGGCAGGCAAAAAGAAGGAAAGATACTAGAAGAATTGATAAACATGTTTTCATGATAATTATTTTTCGATTTGTTTGAATCTACGAAATTTGAATCGAGTGGGTTACAATAGCGTATTGTAGGCTCTACTATCAGTGCTGATGATATGATTTCCCTCTTTTTTATGGCATTGGGCTGGGTCCTAATATAGGCAATACCTGGAATTTCTCCATTGGAAAAAAAATAATTGTCCTTTACCGGATTGGTATAAGTCTTATGAAATCTCAAGGGAGATTTGGCAATATTGTAAATGGGATTACTTTCTACCAAATCATCCAACATGAACGTGTTAAACAATAAGCTATTTTTTATTGTCATATACAAATTCTGCATTCCATTTTGTTTTAGGCAATTATGGCTTCTTTTCGTAGCTCAGAGTTCATCTGCATATTTGTTTTTAAAATCCACAATTCAAAAGTTTATGGGGTGTATCCCCGTATTTGTAATAAGTTTTGTACAAAGAAATAAAACAGGGAAGTGTATGCTTTGTTGAAAAGTCCAATAAATGGGCTGATTCGTCCAGGTGCGAAAGTTAGATTTTTTCATACCCCATCTTAAATACATGGCTTAGCTTTATTTATAGGGTTTATTTTAGTAGTTTTAAAAACACTCATTTGAGTGATTATAGATGCTTTTACCAACCTAAACCCTATATGAATATGAAAATACCAAAGCGAACAAAACCAATGGGCCGTTTGAATTTTAATCGATTTTACAGATTCATTTTGTCTTTTTGTATTGTATTACTTGTTTTTAGCTGCCAACCTAAGAGCCAATTGGGTTCTTGGGACTATGAAATTGATCTGGGAGATGAAAGATCGCAGGGGGTTTTAAAATTCAAGGAAGCAGAAGGAGATTTACGTGGGTCTTTGGTTTCGTTTGACTGGGGGACCAGAGAACTGAAGGAGTTGTCCATGACAACGGATAAATTAACAGCCAATATCAGCCTCTTTGGTGAAGAAGTAATGTTGACGGGAGATTTTGAGGGAGATTCTTTTTCGGGAAACATTAAAACTGAGGATGGGGAATTTTCGATTGTAGCAAAAAAACAGTCCAATCTAACTGTTGAGATTGACAGGTCAACTATTCAATATACGCTGGGTGAAGCACATTTACCAGACGTGGAAAAGGATATTGATCATGCTGGTATTATTGCCGATGCCGATCGGGATGCCTTCAAAAGAGGGGAACGGATATATAGTTCCAACTGTATCAATTGTCATGGCAATCAGGAGGTTGAAGGCTCAATACCCTTATCGACTAAGTTTTGGGAGCAGGAATTGAAGGCAGGGAATGATTATTATTCCATGTATAAAACAATTACTATGGGGTATGCCAATATGCCGCCACAGCCTGTTTTGACCCCTCAAGAAAAATATGATGTGATTACCTATGTCCGCGAAAAATTCATCAAGCAAAACCAGAAAGTAGAACTTGTTCCTAGTACGCCAGGCTATCTTGTTAATCTACCAAAGGGAAATTCCCGAGGGCCTGAGATCCAACCCTATCAACCTTGGGCCGACATGGATTATGGCAATTTTTTCATCAATACGTATGAATTGGTCGATGCCGAAACAGGGCTTGAACGGTATCATTCGCCACGCCCTGCACCATATGCCGATGAGGACTACTTAGACAATAATTTTGCCTATAAGGGCATCGCGGTTCGTCTGGATGAAGGAAGTGGAGGCATTTCCAAAGGGAAATCATGGATGATTTTTGATCACGATTTGATGCGCGTGGCCGGGGGCTGGACCGGAGAAGGGTTTATTGATTGGAATGGTATTCTATTGAATGACAAACATGAAACTTATCCCCGTACAGTTGGAAAATTGCATTTTGAAACACCTGTTGGCCCCGGTTGGGCAAATCCGGAAACAGGCTCTTTTGAAGACCCTCGGTTTCGGGCCAGGGATGGCCGTGCATTTGGGCCGCTACCGAAAAAATGGGCAGATTATAAAGGCTTATACCATCATGAAAATAACATCATTATTTCCTATAGTGTAGGAACTGCTGAAATTTTGGAAAGACTGGGTATGGAAGAAAAGGGCCAAGAAACGGTCTTTACCCGAACGCTGAACATTAGTCCCTCCAACGCTCTTTTAAAAATGAAAGTGGCCCCGGTAACAAACAAAGTTGCCATTTCAGGTAAAGGAGCTACGCTATCAGAGGAAGAAGGATATGTGATATTGAGTGTACAAAAAGGAGTTGCCGCGACCTTCAAGTTGTTTATTGCTCATGCATCCGTTAAAGATTTGACCGAGTTTGCCAGCGCTTCAACGGCTCCAGAATCATTGGCCCAATATATTTCAGGTGGGGGTAAGGCACATTATCCCGAAGAGATCAAGAGCGTAATTACGACGGACACGGAAGACGGCCTTTTTGCCGTGGACCTGCTTACACCGCCTTTTGATAATCCTTGGGCATGCCGGATGAAGCTTAGTGGTATAGACTTTATGGAAGATAGTAATAAGGCTGTAGCTTGCGCTACTGATGGAGATATATGGCTCATTACAGGACTTACAGATGGGACCAATGAACTAACTTGGCAGCGTATTGGATCGGGACTTTTTCAACCTTTGGGTATTAAGGTTTTGGATGACAAAATTTATGTGATCTGCCGTGATCAATTGGTATTGCTTCAAGATTTTAATGGTGATAATGAGACCGATTTTTATGAGAGTTTCAATCATGACCATCAGGTGACCGACCATTTTCATGAGTTTGCCATGGGGCTTCAGGCAGATAAGCAAGGCAATCTGTATTATGCTAAGAGTGGAAGGCATGCGAGAGAAGCTTTAATTCCACAGCATGGCACCCTATTGAAAGTGAGTAAGGATGGGGCTAAAACAGATATTATTGCCACTGGTTTTAGGGCAGCCAATGGGGTATGTATCAATCCTGATGGGAGTTTCTTGGTCACAGATCAGCAAGGGTTTTGGAATCCCATGAACCGGATCAATTGGGTAGACGGTAAAGGTAAATTTTACGGTAATATGTGGGGTTACAATCCTCCCAAAGACTCCACAAGATTGGCCATGCAGAAACCTATGGTTTGGGTAGATATGCAATTTGATCGTTCGCCTTCCGAGTTGCTTTGGGTCGATAGTCCAAAATGGGGCGCATTGAATGGTAGTCTTTTAAGCTTTTCCTATGGTTTTGGTAAAATTCAATTGGTATTGAATGAAAAGGTCGGTGGCCAAATGCAGGGCGGAGTTATTGATTTGCCAGACATTAAGTTTTTAACTGGGGTAATGCGAGGAAGATTCAATTCGGGTGATGGTCAATTATATGCCTGTGGCATGTCGGCCTGGGGGACCAATCAAATGCTTAGGGGTGGGGGACTTTACCGGATTCGTTATACTGGGAAACCCTTAACTGTCCCTATTGATTTAAAGGCAACTACTTCTGGTATTACGCTGAAATTTGATTCCACATTAGATGTAGAAAAAGCTATTGATATTCAAAACTATAAGGTGAAAACTTGGAGGCTTGTCAGAAGTCGTTCCTATGGTTCTGATCGATATGACGAACAGGAACTCAATATTTCCGAAGTACAATTGACTGATGATGGCAAAGGGGTGGTTTTACGTCTCGATGAAATAAAACCGACAGATGTCATGACCATTTCGTATGATATCACTAATAAAGAGGGGATTTCATTAAAGGGTACGGTACAAAATACAATACATAGTCTGGGAAATGCCCTTTGAGCACGGTTATGTTGTATAGGCAAACTTGACCAATAATTAAGTAATTGTCGATTTCCTTTTGATATATATCTTTGATAAAAGACAAATATTTATTGTTTATCGATAAATATTTATTACTTTTGAAGTAAATTACTTTAATCGAATATTGTCATGGAAATAACAAGAAAGCTCTATGGTAAAGGGCTCATTACGTTCTTGCTAATAGTATTTAGATCGATTTTTTTACTTGCTTCCATTGCTCTTGTAATAATGGGTATTTACGGTATTCTCTCATTATTTGTTGAGGTTACCGAGTCAAAATCGATTTTCCCAGTATTATTCTCAATTACCAAAGAAGGCATTTTAAACAACCCAGGAGATTTGGGGTCGGCAGAATTCAACTTATTCAGTGGAATGGGTTTGATTGTTGTAGATGAAATACCCACAGGATTTAAGTTACTTTTCGATATCATTTTATTCATGTCATATGCATGTTCCTTGTTTTATTTGAAATTGGTTATTAAAATTTTGGAAGCAGCAAATCAAGGCGGCTTTTTGATAATTGAAAATGCAAAACGATTACGTTGGATTGCCTTATTAGGAATTGCTATTTATTTACTAGGATTTATTGCGACCTTAGCTTCTTCTTTTTATTTCAATGGAAAGTTGGAATTGATGAACTTAGAATTCACTAATTTTAATCGCTTTTCTTTAGTTTCCTCTAATTCTGTTTTTAATTACCTATTTCTTTTGGTCATAGCAGAGGCTTTCCGAATTGGGGCCTTATTGAAAAAAGAAAATGAATTAACCATTTAAGAAGCACCCACAATGCCCATAATCGTAAATCTTGATGTAATGCTTGCTAAGCGAAAAATGTTGCTAACAGAGCTTTCTGAAAAGGTAGGTATAACTATGTCTAACCTTTCTATCCTGAAGAAGGGAAAGGCCAAGGCCATTCGATTCAGCACCCTGCAGGCTATTTGTGAAGTACTCGAATGTCAACCTGGAGATATTTTGGAATATTCTGCAGAGGAATAGTCCTATTTCCATTTTAATTAAAAACGGACTTTTTTGTTTTTTTAGGTACAGCAAATTCCCTTAAAAAGATGGTATTATTGGATTTTTTACTTGATTCTTCTCTCCATTGTATCATTCCAGGGGAGACCTGACTTTTATGGCATTTGAGTGATTGCATGGCCTTCTCGGCATCTTTATCGGAATATTTGATACCAACATTTAAGTAGGTAGAATCTATTCCTGCGAGTTTCTTGCGTTCGGGTTCGTCGATGAGATGGGAAGGGGTGCCTACATAGTACAATTTCTTTGTCTTATCCCATATTTGACTAAGAAAAACTTGTGTCACCGAAGCACCTACCAAGCGATGATCCATGTGCGTGCTTCCACCATCTGGCCCCCAAGTAATCAATACATCAGGATTTTTATCGGCAACAATACCTTCTAGGTCTATTATCAATTGTCTTGCATGGGGTACGTGACCGTCATAACCTTCCCCAGCCCTAAGTTGGTCATGATAGTCTAAATGAATTAACTCAACCCCTAGCTTTTCAGCAGCACATTGCATCTCTTCTTTGCGAATGGCGACTAAACCTTCGCCTGCTTCATGATCCGTAAAATCATTAGTGCCGTACCGGCCATCCGTACAAACAACGAGGTACACCTTTACGCCTTCATTTACATATTTTGAAAGAATGGGTGCTATGGTCATCTCATCATCTGGATGGGCGAATATGGCCATAAGCGATAGTTCGTCTGAAGAAGTTTGGGCTATACTAGTGTTAAAGCCGAGCAGCAGAAGGAATAATGCTGTAAATGATAATTTTCGAAAACATCGAGATTTACTCATTTTCAATAGCATTTTAATTTCTTGAAGTATGTCTTACAAAATCTTGTTCAGACTGGACTAGTCAAGATCTTCTATTTTCATCTGTTTTCCAAGCCAATATTCATCGGTTTGAAATCCATAGGCAGAAGGAGTAAATTCACCTACCAATGAGACATTGGTCTTTTCGGGAATGGGTTTATCCATAGCCCAAAAAATACCGTTTATCAACAGCTGTCTAGTTCCTTCAATAAGCATATCGCTTGAGGAACCAATGGTAGTGGCAAATGCTTTTCCTATTTTACCCTCAGGTATTTGATAGGTTTTGGTCCATGCAATGGGCATCAAGGTGTCATTGACACGCTTTCCATTACTGTTGACACTTGCAACTTCATCATCGGAGGGTTTCATTCCATAGAATACATCATTTTCGTCGTATTCCCCTTTTCTATTGATTACCTGACCCAGTACAACGGCTTCGGAATCCCCTGGTAGTGGTAACCTCACCCCATAAACATCGGTTGACCCCCAAATATCGCCATTGGCCATACCTTTGG
>JAGLKG010000167.1 GCA_023141835.1 Maribacter sp.
ATTTAGACTATCAAAGTTTAAGTGTTGTTCAAAGTCCAGTAGTGAACAGTGGTCAATTCAAAGGGGTTAATTTTTATTCTACCTTTGGAAAATTGGATTACAATTTTGATGAAAGGTACTATTTGACTGGTGTAATTCGTCGTGACGGTGCGTCACGTTTTGGAGGCAACAATAGATATGGTACATTCCCAGCGGTTTCGGGTGCATGGAGAGTCATAGCTGAACCTTTTATGCAAGACCAAGATTTTATCTCAGATTTAAAGATACGTGGTGGCTGGGGTCAAATGGGTAACTCCAACAACGTGGATCCAAACAACCAATACTCTTTATATGCCCAAAGCTTGGGCGCAACCATCTACCCAATCAATGGTCAAAATAGTGGTGCTAATACAGGGTTTGCACAAAGTCGTATCGGTAATCCTGACGCCAAATGGGAAACCAGTACCACGACCAATATTGGTTTTGATGCTGGGTTCTTCAATGATAAATTGGAGATTATCCTTGACTGGTGGAAAAAAGATACTGAAGATCTTTTATATCAAGTACCGCTTCCAGGTGTCACAGGTTCATGGGCCTCTGCACCTTCTGTAAATATTGCCAGTATGGCCAATTCGGGAGTTGATTTCCAAATCGTAGGTAGAGGTAATTTTACCGAAGACCTTTCTTTTGAGGTAACCTTGAACAATTCTTTCCTTAAGAATGAGATTACTAGTTTAGCTCCAGGCATTGATTTTTTTGATGGAAACTCTTATAGAGGTATCCAAGCAACTAGAAATGCAGTAGGTCAGCCCTTATCCTCTTTCTTTGGGTATAACGTGTTGGGATACTTCAATAGTCAAGCTGAGGTTGATAGCTCACCTGCCCAGGATGGTAAAGGTTTAGGCCGCTTTAGGTATGAAGACGTTAATGGCGATGGTGCCATTACTCCGGACGATAGAACTTTCTTGGGAAGTGCCGTTCCGGATTATACAGGTGGTGCAGTTTTTAACCTTAGATATAAGAACCTAGAGTTCGAGACCTATTGGTTTGCATCTGTAGGTAATGAAGTTTTCAACCAATCCAAATGGTTTACAGACTTCTTTGGTTCGTTCGAAGGTTCGGCCAAAGGTGTAAGGGCCAAAGATTCATGGACCCCAGCATTAGGTAACGATGCAGGTGCCCCGATTTGGGAAAGTGCATCTAACTTAAGTACAAATGGAGCCGGAAATTCATGGTATGTTGAAAAAGGGGATTATTTAAGACTACAACGCCTTGCCTTTAACTACAGCTTTGATGCTGATTTAATTGAAAAAATGGGCTTAAGCAAACTTAAAATTGGCGTTTCGGCCAACAATATTTGGACAATGACCAACTATAGTGGTTTAGATCCAGGTGTTGGTGGTGGTGCCGATACCAACTTTGGTATTGATGTTGGTAACTACCCTGTTTCTCCTAGCTATTTATTCAGTCTAGAGTTGGGTCTGTAATTTTGTTAACTTTTAAAAGACATATAATGTATAATCTTTTTATACCTTTAAAACAAAAATAAACTATGAAAACAATGATTAATTTTAAAAAGATGACCGTAATCATGGGAGCATTCCTAATGATTGGTGTGTCATGTAGTGACGAATTCCTGGAGGTTCTGCCTACAGGATCCCTAGCGGATGCCCAGGTAGGCACTAAAGCTGGTATTGATGGTCTTTTAGTAGGTACCTACTCAGCATTGAACGGTGTATTTGGTAACCGTTTTGAAGGACCTAACCACTGGATTACCGGATCTATTATGGGTGGTGAGGCGAATAAAGGAACTGATGCGGGTGATTATTCCGCCATCAATCCCTTTCAACGGTATGAACAAAATCCTACCAGCGGAGACCTTAATAATCTATGGAGAGGCCGTTTTGAAGGCGTAAGTAGGGCCAATGCGGTACTTAGGGCCTTAGCTCTAGCTACTGATGTTTCTGCTGCAGATGCAGCTCAAATGGCTGGCGAAGCGCGTATGTTACGAGGTCATTTCTATTTTGATTTGAAAAAGCACTTTAATAGTGTTCCACTTATTGACGAAAATGTTGAGGCTGTTGATATTCCAACCGTTCCTAACACTCCCGATCTATGGGGTCAAATAGAATCCGATTTTCAATTTGCTTTTGACAACCTTCCTGCAACAACTGATGCCGGCCGTAATAATAAATGGGCAGCAAAAGCTTATTTGGGAAAAGCACAATTGTTCCAAGGTAAATTTGCAGCGGCTAAGGCTTCCTTTGATGATGTTATTGCCAATGGTGTAACCCCTAGTGGTGATGCCTATGCCTTATTGGATGACTATTCTCAAATTTACAATGCCGAGAACGACAACCATGCCGAAGCTGTAATGGATGTTGAAGCTGCCAATAACACAGGTAGCACGCAAAACGCCAACTATTTTGATGATTTGAACTACCCCTACAATACGGGTCCTGACGGTCCTGGTAACTGTTGTGGATTCTTCCAGCCAAGTATAGCCTTGGGGAATGCATTCCGTACAGATGCAGGTGGATTGCCTTTATTGGATGGTTCTTACAATGATGCCGCTAATGAAGTTGCCAACAACTTTAAGCATGTAGTAGTAGATGGAAATGATGAGGCTTCGTTTGTTGAGGATGCAGGTAATCTAGATCCACGTATTGATCATTCTATCGGTAGAATGGGAATTCCTTACTTGGATTGGATCGATCATCCAGGATCTGCTTGGATTCGTAGCTTTCCATATGCCGGACCGTATTCACCTAAAAAGTACATCTATTACAAAACTCAAGAAAATTCACTTACTGACGGTAGTTCTTGGACACGTGGTTATTCACTTATGAATTATACCATTATTCGTTTTGCAGATGTACTATTAATGGCAGCTGAAGCTGAAATCGAAGCTGGTTCTTTGGCCAAAGCCATGGAATATACCAATATGGTTAGAGCCAGAGCTGCTTTGTCAGAGCACTGGGTTAAAGAGGCCGATGGTGTAACCAACTCAGCCAACTATGTGATTTCAGAATATACGGCAGCGCAATTTGCAGATAAAGCTTCTGCTACCACTGCAGTTCGTTTTGAACGTAAATTGGAACTTTCAGGTGAAGGTCATGCATTCTTTGACCTAGTTCGCTGGGGAATTGCTGCGGCTGAATTAAATACATATTTAGCGTATGAATCTCAGTATTTGGTAACCAAATTTGGTGGTGCTAGTTTCACAAGTGGCAAGAATGAGTATTTCCCAATACCTCAAACTCAAATAGATATTCAAGGTTCTGATGTATTGTCTCAGAATCCAGGATACTAATATAGCTTAGTATTAAATTTTATAAAGGGCTGCCTAAGTTGGGCAGCCCTTTTTGCATTATACCTTTATCAAACCTATTTATTATAACTTCTAATTTTTCTTTTATTCGTCCATTAAATGGATAAACCATTTTTATAATCGGAACTACAAAATTTAAGATTAATCATTTATGATTCATTACTTGCCTTACTTTTATTCGAGTTTTCCCCATATGAAAATAAAGGTGTAGTCCTTTCTATAAGTTCGATTTTAGGTCTAGAAAAAAGTACCGTAAAAGAATCTAGCATAGGCATTCCAACAAGAAAGATTGAAATTACTAGCCCATCCTCCCCCCTTTTTACGTTATAGGATACATCTAGGGGTATTCAGTGAAGGATATCATGAATTAGCATGTAAAAAATCATTGAGCCAAACACCGGGCAATAGTGTATGTAGCACTTTCAATACTTAAAATAAAGTAAGCTACCAACTAACTATACTTGAATAGAAATCGAATACAAATACCGAAGTGAATAAGCATACTTAAATAAATCCACAAAAATCATTGACTTCTAAAACTGGAAGCGGGTAATCCTGCCCCATTAAACAAATTGGCTAAAATTGTGTTTCCCCAAGCATATCTTACATATTTTGGTTGAGGTACATTTTTGGAAGAAACAATTACCTTTTCATCCTTGATAATAGCCTTTGCGGAGTAAAACACAAAATCATCCCCTGCTATTTCAAAATGGGCTATTTTTTTTGTTTTTCCATGTAATCCTTGGGAATGGTCAAAACTCACCTCTATTTTCTTCCCTACGAATTTTAACTCCTTAAAAAGAGGTCCATGTACTACTTCTATGCTCCCAGTTTTGTAGTGTTCCTTTAGGGCAATATTAGCCAAACGTAATCCCACATCCTGCTTATTTTGGGGATGTATATCATCTACGGTGCAAATATCACTTACCACCACCATAGCTGTCTGGGGGATTTTCAATGTTCTTCTTTGTGCATCTCTTACCAACACTCCCTTTTGTGGCGCATCCTCGTAATTAAAAGGGGCTATTTGTACAAAATAAAACGGAAAAT
Organism: Maribacter sp.; assembly: GCA_023141835.1. GTDB lineage: Bacteria > Bacteroidota > Bacteroidia > Flavobacteriales > Flavobacteriaceae > Maribacter_A. Next base: position 4,361 of record JAGLKG010000167.1, read on the forward strand.
TGTAACTCCATTGTTCCCTCCAAGCTTGGATCATGCTGCCAAACAACTCTTCATATACTTCTGCATTGGCCGTATTCGATTCCCCTTGATACCACAGAACCCCGCCTATTTTAAAAGAAGTTATTGGTGCAATCATTGCATTATAAAGGACTGTAGATTCCCCAGGCCACCAATCAGTTGATCTTATATTTTTAGAAGCTTCGAGTAAACGTCCATTATCTTCAAAAACATCGGCTGGTGTCCATACCTCGGCAGCGGTACCGCCCCAAGATGAATCTATAAGGCCAATAGGTATGTTCATCTCTCCCTGTAACCTTCGTGCAAAAAAATAGGCTATGGCACTAAAATTCTGCATGCTTTCTGGTGTACATACCTCCCAACTTCCGGTCAAATCATCTTGAATCGCATTGGCGGTTCTTTTGTCAACACTAAAAAATCGAATATTAGGAAAATTGGCTGCTTTTATTTCTTGTGCAGCATTATCGATACCACTATTGGCACTCCATTCCATGTTAGACTGTCCAGAGCACAACCATACCTCGCCAATAAGTACATTTTGCAACACAAGCTCATTAGAAGTTCCTTTAATATGGATGGTGTAAGGGCCACCTGCTTCTGGCGTAATAATCTCTAAATGCCATTTAGCCGTATTTTTGGTCTTCACCTTATATTCTTTATTGTTCCATTGGGTAACAACGGTTATTTCTTCGCTGGGATGTGCCCACCCCCATAGTGATACTTCAGAGTTTCGTTGTAACACCATATCATCAGCAAAAATATGGGGTAATACCACTTTTGCTGTAGCGAATTGGCTTTGAAGTCCGATTAAAATGAATAGAAATATGTTAGTTAATTTCATATATTAAATTTTATAGTTTTAATCATTTTTTGCTTCTAAAAATATAATCAATGTTCGTTTGGGTGTTTGAAATCCCCAAAACGATATTTAACCGTTCTTTTAAGAGGAATATGCATTCCATTTGTATCTTGCATCCAGTCATAAACGGCTGCCGACATTGATTTGGCTATCTCCTGTTTATCAGGGTCTGCTATAAGGTTATACATTTCTTCTGGGTCGTTTTGCAGATCATATAGTTCATTACGGTCCCATATACCATGATATTTAATGTATTTGTATTGATCCGTACGCATACCAAAAACCGTTGGCGTCATGGGGAAATCATATTCCCAATAATACTCATAGAAAACTTCTTTGCGTACTTTGGCATTTTTATCACCCGTAAGTACCGGGATAAAGGATACGCCCGGCATATCTTG
>JAGLKG010000168.1 GCA_023141835.1 Maribacter sp.
GCCATACCACAAACCACGGCCATAGCCGCAAATTTCTCTGGATATTGCACTGCCATTTCCCAAGCCGCTCCTCCTCCTCTACTTAATCCAGTTAGGTATATTCTGTTCTGATCCACCCGATTATTGGCCACTATGGTATCCAACAACTGGGCTATGGCCCTTGTGTTCCACCATTTCTTTTTATAGGGATTTTGTGGTGCCAGTATTAAAAATGGGAACTGTTTGCCCTCAGCAATTAATTTTGGCGGTCCATTTGATTTCAAAGTCTTTAGGCTGTCTCCCGATTCACCCCCCCCATGTAAAAACAGCAATAAGGGAAACTTCTCCTTTTCCCTAGCGTGATAATCTTCGGGATAATAAAGGTAATAGCTTAGTGTTTCAGAAACGACGGTTTTCATTTCGGCATCTATTAATTGTACCCCAGATTGAGCAGAGCAACCTTGCAGTAATAAAACGACAGTACCAAAGAGTCCAAAAAACTTCATCTTGTTAAGATAGTATTTTTCTTTTGTAATTTATAAAATCCCCATCTAACCCTATGTTATTATTTTATCGAAAGCGACACAGATAATCACAGGTTATACAAAAAATAAAAGGACCGAAACTGGCAGTAACGGTCCTTTTATGCATTTTGGAATATTCTTTATCGATAAAGAGTGAAATGACCTATGTACCTGATTTCACTTTTATCGTTAACATTTACCTCATACCAATAATCTCCGGTAGGCACAGGACTCCCATCATAATTGCCATCCCAATTGGTAACTTGATTCAAAATCGCGACTACTCGACCATAACGATCATATATTTTCACTTCAATACTTGGGAAAAAGTCTCTGTTCTTGGGTGACCAAACATCATTTAAGTTATCACCATCTGGCGTAAAGAAATTTGGAATTTCCAACATTCCAGTAAATTCAAAGGGAACAGTTACTTCAGCAACGCAACCATTTTGATCTACCACCCTAACCGTTACTGTGGTACTTTCATTGGTTGTATATACATTTTCACTACCATAAGACTCCCCTTGGAAAAAATACTCATAACCTCCAAAACCACCCGAGGCAGTTGCTGTCAACGCATTAGGGCCTGTTTTTATGGCGGTCAAGGTTAATGGATTATAAGCATCTATCGTGAAATCCACAGAATTTGTACATCCATTTTCATGATAAATATAAACCGTATGGTCCCCTGTAGGTAAGTCACCCCATTCAGTCTGAGTATCTGCTACATTGATATCATCCACATCTAGGGAGAACATTAATCTGGGTAACAAACCGGTATCTTGCATTTCAATATTAACGGTGCTATTTGGAAAAATGCCATCGCAACCATATTCCACAGGAGCTTCAGCGGTAAGGTCCACTCCAATTTCAATGGGAATCAAAGCATCTGTTCCACACAAATTTGCATCTTGGATAAATACAATATAGATCTCCCCTCCTATTAAATTGTCAAAATATAGATTGTCATTCCTTACGAAAACTTCACTACCGTCGGAATTGGGTCCGATTAACATTGATTCGAAATAAGGCACCGAAGTTACCGGATCAATAAATGGTGTCCCGCCGGTTACAATCAATTGTGCCGTACCATCCGCAAATCCAATACAAGTCTCTGGAGTGGTTGCTACATTTGAAATGGTTATCTCGTCAGGCTCGGTCACTGTTAAAACGTCTTTCTCAAAACAGCCATTTTCATCTTGAATCAATATCTCATAATTCCCTGCCGCTAAATCTTCGAAAATATAAACACCAGGTGCCAAGGGATCACTAAAGAATTCATTAAAGTTTGGCTCAATTGCAAATTGTATCAATCCAACACCACCACTTAAAACTTCTACAGAAATTGTTCCATCTTCCTCACCCCTACAACTTACAGTTCCAGGGCTTGCATCGAATACTATAGGTTCGGGACGTATTATTTCAAAAGGTCCTGCAATGTCGCTACATGAAGTCCCACTGGTTACTGCAATGTAATAGGTGGTACCTTCAGGCAAGCCTTCAAAAGTGCCATGATCTTGTGGCGCTCTTAGTAGGGTTGCAGAAGCAGCTGGACTAAATGCGTCCACTGGGTCACCTGCGTATAAATAGAATAAATTATTCCCTACTCCACCATTTATAAAAGATTCAATTCGTCCATCTAGTTCAGAGGCACAAGAAATGTCATCTGGTTGATTTGGAAGCAAGGTAATCCCCGTGGCATCGGTCATGGTTATACCATTGGACCTTATAGCTGTACAGGTGTTCGAAGCATTTTTCTTTCTCACATCAAACTGATACGTAATGCCTGCAACTCCTGGAAATAATTCTGTTGTGCCAACCATATCGGTATAAGAACCTATCGTTACTCCATTTTCAACCCTTAGGTATTCATAAGTGAATGAAGGGTCGGGGTTTTCAATGGTCAAGCGAATTTCACCCATTCCACCACATCCGGGCACCCGGGTTTGTACCAATCTTGGTTCTACTGGTGGTGGCGGATCTACATAATAAGGTACGGTTACAAACAAACAATCAAAACTAGAGGAAACTTCAATGGCATACCAGCCCGCACTTATAAATCCACCGCTTGCACCAATAAAGGCCGGGGAATTTTGAAGTCCGCTTATTGAAGCAATATCCGTATTGTCATTGCCATTCAAATATAGTAACCTGTAATTGTAGCCGGCACCGGGATAACCACCTGTCGCACCAGCAATAGCAGTTATGGCGTCCCCACTTGTTGGATCGTACGCTTCCAACACGGCATTATTGCCACCAGGACATTGCAAACCTTGTGGTTCGCGAATACCGGCATCAATCTGCAGTATTGGGGGTAGATTTATTTCAAAAGTATCTGTACAACCTTCTATATCCCTAATTTCGACCTGGTAGTTCCCACTAGATAAGTTTTCAAATTCACTGTTGTTCGAGAAGACGATCACTTCCGTTGGATAGGTTACACCACCATCAGCACTTCTCAATAATCTATATTCATAAGGCGATCCATCCCAACCGCCTTGCCCGGTAGCTTCAATTTTACCCGTATTATCGTTACATCCAGTATTCCCAATTTCAACAGCATCAACTTGAAGTGGACCATTGGGTGTTCGTATGGTGGCAGAATTACTATCACCTGAACAAAAAGGTATGTCCGAGGAAACAACTTCCACAAAGAAATTACCTCCTGTCAAACCTGTAATAGTTTCTGGATTATTCGCCGTATCAAAGATGCCCGTTGCCAATACTGTAGTTTTTCCAGGGTCGGAAGTACTAAATACATTATAGGTGTAAATTCCGGTGTAATCCGATACCTCAATATACAACTCGCCATCATTTCCTGGCACAAAACACGTGATAGCTTTTGCCTCGCTTATCACAACGGTTGGATAAATGGGTTCTATAACGGTGTGTGCTGGCATAGGATACGCACAACCCGCCGTATTATCGGTTACTTCAAAAATATAATCACCCGTTGCAGGCAAAAATACGTCTACATAATTGTTTCCTGAAGTATTGGTTACAGCCGCCACCGGAGCCACCGAAACTGTGGTAACAGTAAAATCGTTCGTCCCCACAACCTGAATTCTAACACGTTCATCATCCCTACAGTTCAAGGAATCTACCTGAATTATAGTAGTAACTATATCGCTAGGTGGATTAAGTACCGGCACATTGAATATCGTTTGACAGCCATTGCCATCAATCGCGTAAACGGTTATATTTTGGAATGAGCCATTGTCAACAATCTCAAAAGTATTGGCCGATTGATAATTAGAGAACCCAGTAATGCTATATTGATATCCACTTCCTACAGTTCCTGGACCAACGATTCCCACTGTCAACGTCGTTGAACTATAACGATTCACACCAGGTTCACATGCAAAATCAGCTGCGCTTGCCGTTATTGAAAATGGAGATGGCTCTAAAATCTGTAATTCTCCAGATAAAGCGAGACAATTTCGTGCAGAGGTTACAATCACCTCAAAGCGACCAGGAGCTAAATCTGAAAATGATCCTGAATTGTTATTCATAATTGGAGCCCTTGTTATAAAATCTACTAGTTGATAGCTTATTGGACTATCCACATCGGTTCCGGCTTGCAATGTAATGTCAATGCTGCCGTCTATATCACCATTACAGGTAACATCTTGCGGGGTGGTTGGTAAAATCACTGGTACTATAGCGGCCTCCAAAATAATATTATCGACCAAGAAAGTACAATTACTAACACCATCGGTCACCTGTCTATCAGTTACTAAAACTTGATAACTTCCAGGACTCATTCCCGTAAAGACAGGATTGTTAGTCTGTGAAATTGCAACTGGTGTTCCCAAATAATCATTTCCGGTCAGATCAAAATCATAATTACCACTACCTCCATTAGGAAAAATAGAGATGATACCATCAGTACTATTACACGTTGATTCAGTCGTAAAACCTCCAGAAGCCGATAAAAAGTCGTATACCGTTGCTGTTCCTTGGCTTGTACATCCATCTGCATCCACAACATCAACCGTATAACTGCCCGGGCTGCTTACTTGAAATGTGGCTGGATTTGTGGTTAGCGTAACCCCGCCCAAAGTGAATCTAGGAGTATCTATAAATGCAGGCATACTTACGGTAATATCAAAGAGAGGCGCTGAAACATCACATTGGTTGTCCACTACAATCGTAGGAATTGGTAATGGTGGATCCAATGGAATAATCTCAGCATTGGCAAATGAAGTACATCCACTAATATCCTGTATATAGACGTCATAGTTTCCGGGAGCTCCAAAAAAAGTAGTATCTGTTCCGAAATCACCAGGTGTTGGGGCTACTCCTGAGGCCATGAATGCAAATGTATAGGGCCCACCGGCACCTCCACTCCCTTGAACTGTTATCGAACCATTTGCATTACAATTGGCTGGAGTTAAGTTCAGGATATAGATTGAAGGTAGATTCTGATCAATTATGACTCCGGTGGCATCAGTACAAGCATCTGTAAGATTGGTTACTATGATTTGATAGTCACCCGGTAGGGTCAAATAGGTATTGGCGTAGGGATCTGCACCTGGGGTAACCGTCTCAATAACCGAACGAGATCCATCATCATTGTTCAAAATTTCAACTTGTATGTTATCCCCAACGGTAAACCCGGAAACGGTATAGGTTATTTCTCCATTTCGATTTACATCACAGAACCCTGGTGTGGATGTGGCCGTCACATCCAATCCCGGACCATCAACCGGAGTAATTTCATGTAAATAAATGCATCCTGTAGCCGTATCGGTCACTTCAACGGTGTAAGTGACTCCATATTGCAGCCCTGAGAATGTATGCCTTCTTGGAGGAATGTTCGGTGATACGGGCGGATTTGGATCATTCTCCAATCGAATTAAAAATGGGCCTATTCCACCAAATATTTCAACGGTATTACTAAAGCCGGCTATGTTACATACAGGGACGACTGGGTCCGGAACTACAGTTACCGTGGTTTGGGTCACTGTGACTATATCTTCATCCCTACATCCAAGGGCATCTACCGTGACTACTGTAAAAATACCGGGAATCAGGTTGGAAAAAGTTTCTGCCGTACTTGATGTTGGTCCTATTCGTGAAAGCTCGGTCCCGAATTGATCTTGCAAGATATATGTAAAATCTGCTGTACCACCCACAACACTGGTAACTTGAATCGCTCCTTCCACCAAACCGGCACTACAGGTTGCCGCAACCTGGGAAACGGCCGCATCTGGGGCTGGAGTTGCATCCAAGGGTATAGTTGCTGAGGCCGGTAATGTCTCGCATCCTCTAGCATCGCGAACCAAATAATTATAAGTCTGTCCTGCATTTAAGTTAGAGTACACTGTTTGCGAAGTGAAGGGGCCTCCATCAAAACTTATTTCATAAGGGGGCACCCCACTCAATGCATCAGGGGTAATTGTTATGATTCCATTATTGGTTTGGCCACAACTGGCGGGAATAATAGAAACTGTTGCCGGGTCAATGGATATTGGCGGGTCTAAAGTAACGGGACTGGAATCCGCAGTACACCCCTCATTATCAACAACTCTAAAAACATAATCTCCAGGTGTTGTAGTGTCATATAAAAAATTGGTTGAAGTTAATGGAACAGGGGCTGAAAAGGTAGCTCCATTATCAGAACTTATCTCATATTGTTTAGTTCCTGCACCAGCTGTGTAGCCGCCAGCAACAATAACCCTAATTTGACCTGGTGCTCCTCCACAAGGTATTTCTGTGACTACATTGGTATATACACGCAACTGCGGGTTTATCGTAATACTTAAATCGTCTTTACAATTGTTCCCATCAACCACTTCTATCGTGTAATTTCCAGGAGCCAAACCAGTAAACACAGGGCTTGCCTGTAAAGCCCCTCCATTGATACGATACTGATGACTTGCCAAAGGTGCGGTACCGGCTGTCGAAGTAATCGCCAGCGTTGCTCCGGTCCCTGGCACATAACAAAAATCAGATGAAGGTGCATCCAAGCTTATTGTTGGCGCACTCAAAGGAGTTAAAGTGAAATCATAAGTTGCCGTACAACCCTCAGCATCTTCTACAGATAAGGTATACAGTCCCGCTAAGGAAAGATTCCCAAAAGTCCTTCCTGATTTGGGGCCAACCGTTGTCCCTCCTCCAGGGTAAACCAGTGTATATCTGTTTGTTCCCCAGCCCCCTGATGCATTGGCCCTAACACGCCCTAAATTGCCATTATCGCACGTCATAGTCGTTACATTACCTGTAAGTGTCAAAGGTGTTGGTGGCTCTTGAATTGTAAATGAAGTGGTATCCGTACAACCTGTATCGGCATCTGTTACGGTAATCGTGTATGTGGCAGCACCAGAAGGTGGTAAGACTACCTCAAGATTATTTTGTGGACCACCAGTATACAGACCGCCATTGATATCATATGTGTAATTGTTCGCAAAACCGTCGATTAAGAATGTTCCAAATCCGTCTGTGGCGCCCGTACAAACTTTTAAATCGCCCCCCGATTTAACCCTGGCTCTAATAGAACTAATTTGGGCCGGTGTGAATGCCTCTGTATACGTGCAATTATTAGTATCGGTAATTTGGAATATATACGATGTATTTGTATTTAATCCAATGAAATTATCACTTGCTCCATTATTTATAAAAACAGGACTGATAACAGTGTAATTGGTAATCGGAGCATTGCTTGTAGGCGTCAATTGAACATCCGAGGTTCCTAGAGAGCAGCTAATATTACTTTGTACAAAATCAAGGTCGGTTGGCGGGTCAACATCCGATATAGTAATGGGTGTCAATTCCAATCGACATCCACCACCGTCTTCAATCATAGGAGTATAAGTACCTGGAGATAAATTTGCATATGATGTGGTTGCCGCAAAATTAATTCCGTCAATACTAAAGACATAACCACTACCAGAACCGCCAGAAAATGGACCCACAAAATCTATTTGTCCCCCGTTTATACCTCCACTACCATCACAAGTTCTGTCTGCAATTTTATTTGCAGATCCGGTAATAGCCCCTACATTGGTAACTGTTACAGGTGGCAAAGCCAATGTACATTCAAATGCACCCTGCTGGTACCGTACTTCAATGTTGTTATATGTTCCTGCGGGAACCGATGTTTGAGGAGTAGTCTCCCAAGGGTCTATGGTATTTATCCTGTAAGACAAATTATATCCTCGTGCATCGACTATATTAAAATTGATCTTGGCTCCACCATTGGAACAGGTTCCATCGATACCATTTGCCGTTACATCAGGAGGAAGTAAATCTTCAACATCAGAGGAAGCTGTAATTGTACATCCATTACTGTCCGTAATTAAAAAATCATAACTACCTGCACTTGTAACCGTAAATATTGTAGTTCCTGTATAGGAAGGCTGTGACGATCCGCCATTGACAGTAAATGTATATGGTGCCGACCCTCCAGAAGTATTGACGGTTATATCTACATCCGTTATGGTTGAACATCCAAAACTACTATTTACTTCCGTAGACGCATCAAGTGCGGAAAGACCATTTCCAATAACTATGGGATTACCACTTGTATCCAAGTTCTGCCTCGGGGGATCTATTCCATTTAAAGGATCACCAGTACATTGTTGGGTTTCTACCTGGACAATATAAGTGCCAAAACCCACCGCCGCGAAAGTATATGGATTATCTGGAATAAATGCTGTAAATTCCTGGGCCACACCATTGCTATCAAGAAGTGTATACTTGTACGGGCCTGGAACGTTATTCGAAGTAACCGTAATCGTACCGGTGTCTCCACTACATTGTGCATCAGTAAATGTAACATCGATGTCAATGTCCAATTGGTCTATAGTAATTGATTCGTAAGGGTATTCACAAGTATTCAGGGTATTTTGTAAACGTGCCTTGACTGTATAAGTACCAGGATTTAAACTGTTAAAAATAGGGCCTTGCCAAGGACCAAAACCACTGCCATTGTCAATACTGAATTCATAAGCACTGGAAAGATTCGTAATTTGTATTCTCCCGGCTACCCCACAAATGAAATCTTGTTTTACATAGGTCTGTGTAATCGTACTTTTCTTAACTTTAAAGTAATAATATGGTCCAGCCCCATTTACCCGAACCCGGTATTCCGAACCCGTTGTCGCAGGTATAGCGCTTGCATCTATTGTGAAATTTTGAGAAGTACTTACTTGTGTATAACAAGAGTTAGTGGTGTCAGGGCAATCTTCGTTTATATCAGGCGTACAAGAACCTCCTAAGACTTCCCAGGAAACTGACCCGTGCGGACTTCCAGCTAGGGATATGGTTCTGTCATCAAAATCCCCGCAAAGGTTGAATCTGGCAACGGTGCTACCATCATTAGGACAACCTACCTCTTCGTCTGCTCCTTGAATAATAGTCACAAACATCGGGGCAGTTGCGGTGCTGGGACTTAATTCACTGTAATGTTTAGCTACTGACGCTTTAGGTATTCTTGGGGAATCGGTTTGGGACCCGGAACCTTCTGACGAGATTGTAAGGCCGATAGCAGAGACCATTTTGGTCAACACAGTATAATCGGTATTGGCAATGGCCGAAGTACAAACCACTGATAGTAAAACCAAAAATATAGCATACAGAATATGCTGTGATCTTTTTGGGAGCATAGGTTAAGTCAGTTTTGGCAAGAATATGCTTGAATTGGGGATTTAAGTATATTCTTTAGCGTAATTATTTAAACTTATATTTTTCTCTTTATCTTTAGGCCTTATCGCCTGTCATATTACTATTAAAATTTAACGCTGAATTATGAAAAAAAGTATTGTATATCTGTATTTATTCGTTGTAACGCTTACTTTTTCTTGCGCTCAGGGCCCTGAAAATGAGGTAAATACTCCAGAAAACATCCCTTTTACCGCGGAGCTTTTAATCGATGGGCTACAGATTCCATGGGGTATGGCATTCTTACCTGATGGGAGTATGTTGGTGACTGAAAAATCAGGGGAATTGATTCATTTCAAAAATGGTGAAAAAATGATGATTTCGAATGTACCAAGTATTTATGCCAGAGGACAAGGAGGCCTTTTGGATGTGGTTTTACACCCGAATTATTCAGATAACGGTTGGATTTATTTTTCCTACGCCTCAGAAGAAGGTGAGGAAAAAGGAGGGCACACCGCAATTACCCGTGCTAGATTAAAGGACAATTCCTTACAGGACATTGAGGTATTGTATAAAGGAACACCCAATACAACCAAAGGACAGCACTTTGGGTCAAGGATTGTCTTTGATAATGAAGGTTATCTTTATTTTTCAATTGGAGAACGCGGGGCTCGGGATATTAATCCGCAGGACTTGACCAGAGATGGTGGCAAAATCTATAGATTATTTGACGACGGAAGAATACCGGAAGATAATCCTTTTGTGAGTACCGAAGGTGCCAAGACTGCTATATACAGCTACGGACATAGAAATCCCCAAGGATTGACCAAACATCCTGAAACTGGTAGAATTTGGAACCATGAACATGGACCCAAAGGTGGTGACGAGATAAATATTGTTGAAAAAGGTGCAAACTACGGATGGCCATTGATTACCTATGGAATTAACTATAGTGGTACACCAATTACCGATAAAACGGAAATGGAAGGTATGAAGCAACCCATTCATTACTGGGTTCCTTCAATTGCGCCAAGTGGAATGGCCTTTGTAACTTCAGATAAATATAAGGGTTGGAAAGGAAATCTACTTGTGGGTTCTTTGGTTTTTCAATACTTGGAAAGACTTACTTTGGAGGGAAGCCAAGTGACGAACCGAGAAAAACTAATGGGCGATTTAGGTCGGGTCAGGAATGTAAGACAAGGGCCTGATGGCTTAATCTATGTGGCTATTGAAGGAAAGGGCATCTACAAATTGGTACCCAAAGAATAGATTTGCATGAAAATAATTGTACTAATCTATCTTGCGGTTATAATTAGTCTTTCTTTTCTTTTGTTCCAAGACCCGGAATTAGACGCAAGTATACAAAGGGGCAATGAAATATATGCGGACTTCTGTGTTACCTGTCATATGGGTAAAGGTGAGGGAGTTCCCTATACATTTCCGCCCTTGGCCAAATCAGATTATTTGATGAACAATAGGGAGGCTAGTATCAAAGGTATAAAGTATGGTCGACAAGGAGAGCTTACTGTAAATGGTATTGTTTATAACAATACCATGGATAAATTAGGCCTGGATGATGAGGAAATTGCCGATGTAATGAACTATATTTTGAATTCTTGGGGAAATTCGTCCGACCAGATGGTCACTTTGGAAGAAGTAGAAGCCATTACGGAATAACGTATTATTATTTTTCAGCTTCTAAGGCCTTTTTTACCGACCCGTGTTTTTTAAGTAATTTTTCAGCTTTGTTATAATCTACCCCCAATCCTTCAACAAGATATCGGGTACCCCGGTCCACAAGCTTAGTATTACTTAATTGCATGTTCACCATCTTATTTCCTTTTACTCTACCTATTCTTATCATCAAAGCCGTAGAGATCATATTAAGTGCCAGTTTTTGGGAAGTACCACTTTTCATGCGTGTGCTACCTGTAACAAATTCGGGGCCAACATTAATCTCTATAGGAATATCAGCAACCAATGCAAGTGGTGATCCAGGGTTATTGGTAATACCCCCTGTAAGCAAACCGTTGGCCTTGGCATCATTCAGGCCACCAATCACATATGGCGTTGTACCGGAAGCAGCAATTCCTACGACAACATCATTACTTGAAATATTATGTTTTTGTAAATCTTTCCAAGCCTGCTGTTCATTGTCTTCAGCATTTTCTACGGATTTTCTAATCGCAGTATCACCACCGGCAATTAATCCCACCACTCTCTCATGGGGCATGCCATAGGTAGGTGGTATTTCAGAAGCATCCAAAATGCCCAACCGACCACTGGTTCCTGCACCAATATAAAACAATCGTCCCCCTTTTTCAAAGCGTTCGGCCAAAGCATCTACCAATTGGGTTATCCGAGGAATCACCAATGAAACGGCATCCGCAACCCCTTTGTCTTCCTTATTCATGTTTTTTAAAATAGCCGCAGTATCCATCTGCTCCAAATTGTCATAGTTTGATGGAGTTTCTGTAATTTTTGTATAATTCATTTTTGATTAAATAAGATGGACGTCGTGGTTTCTAAAAAGTTTCAATTGGTCGGCATTGGAATCCAACTCTGTAATCATGGTATCTACAGCTTTTATATCACACGTTTTATAACGGTGCTGGGAATTCAACTTTTCGGATATGCACAAAAGTACAGTTTTTTTCGAAGCCTTGATTATGGCTTTCTTTACCTGAACGATATCCCAATCAAACTCCGTCAACCCAAAGGCCGGATCCACATAGCCCGTACCAATAAAGCTATAATCCACCTTGATTTCGGATAGGCTATCAGTCGCGCTCGCCCCTATTGCCATCTGTGCCTCTTTGGATATTTTACCCCCAATAAAGATAACCTCAACATTAGGTTTACCATTCAATTCCATCGCCACGGGAAGACTGAGCGTAAAGCAAGTTAATTGTATATCCGAGGGTATTATTCTAGTCAATTCCAAACATGTAGTTCCTCCATCAATAAAGATAACACCCCCATTTTTAAGTAACAACGCCGCTTTTTCGGCAATCACCGTTTTTTGGGCAAGCGCATAAATATTGGTATTTCTTGCACTGTTGGTGGTAAACCCAAGCGAAATAGCCCCTCCGTGCACTTTCCGTAATTTGCTTTCCTGGTCCAGTTCCTTAACATCTCGTCGTACTGTATCAATTGAAACATCCAAAATCTCAGCAATGTCATTTAATAAGACCCGATTGTGAAGCTCTACTTGGGTAAGTATGGTTTGGTGACGTTCTTCCTTTAACATAAAATAGTAAACATGGTTCTCACAAAGATAATAAAACAAATCTATTTGCTGTTTTATTCCGTTTTAATTAAAAAATTAAACAACATATAAAATATAATTGCAAAAAACAGCATGATTTATTGCAAAAAACAGCAGGTATTAAATTTATTCCATACATTTGCATGAATTTATACAGCAATATTTTAGAGAAGCCTATTATGAAAACAACTTTACGAAAAACTGGAATAGACATTAGTCATAGACCAGCAGGTCAATTTGAAGAAACACGTTTTGAAAAAATCCACAACGTAATCTTCAATGATTCCAATGAAGCCTCGATAAGGGTCGCTCAGGAAATTGCCCAGTTGATCAAAGAAAAACAATCTTTAGGTAAGGCATGTGTACTGGGATTAGCTACGGGTTCATCCCCTATTAAAGTATATGAGGAACTAGTGAGAATGCATAAGGAGGAGGGGCTAAGTTTTTCAAATGTGGTTACCTTTAATTTGGATGAATATTTACCTATGGATAAAGGCGACATGCAAAGTTATTTTTACTTTATGCATGAGCATTTGTTCAACCACATAGATATATTACCGGAAAACATTAATATCCCGGATGGCAAAATCACAACTGATCAGGCCGTGGAGTATTGTCTTGGCTATGACAAGAAAATCAAGGATTTTGGAGGCCTCGATTTTCAATTATTAGGTATTGGAAGAACGGGTCATATTGGTTTTAATGAACCTGGTTCACATTACAACTCAGGCACTAGGGTCATTACCCTAGATCACATAACACGTGTAGATGCAGCATCTGCGTTCTTGGGTATAGACCATGTGCCACGAAAGGCAGTGACCATGGGAATAGCAACCGTAAAAAGTGCGAAAAGAATCGTACTATTGGGCT
>JAGLKG010000169.1 GCA_023141835.1 Maribacter sp.
AAATGTCCAAGTCTAAATACAATGTGGTGAGTCCGGATAGTATCTGTGAGGAATACGGGGCAGACAGCTTACGCTTGTATGAAATGTTCTTGGGTCCCTTGGAACAATCCAAGCCTTGGAACACGGCAGGGATAACGGGAACACATTCCTTCTTGAAAAAACTATGGCGTCTGTATTTGGATGAAAATGGGGCCAAATTCAACGATGCTGAGCCCACCAAGGACAATTTAAAAACATTGCATAAGACCATCAAAAAAGTGGAGGAAGATATTGAGAACTTTAGCTTCAATACCTCGGTGTCCACATTTATGATTTGCGTTAATGAATTGTCCGCTCAAAAATGTACAAGTCGTTCAATATTGGAACCCTTGGCTATTTTAGTTTCTTCCTATGCCCCACATATCGCTGAGGAGCTTTGGGAGCAGTTGGACTATAAAGAGTCCATTGCAAGAGCACCTTTCCCCGAATTTGATGCCTCGCACTTGGTAGAGAGCAGTAAGCAATACCCCATTTCATTCAACGGGAAAATGCGCTTTACCTTAGAATTGCCGTTGGAAATGGGCAAAGAGGAGATTGAGGCCACGGTAATGGCCCATGAAAAGACCCAAAAACAGCTACAGGGACGTACACCCAAAAAGGTAATCGTAGTACCTGGTAAGATTGTAAATATCGTTGGCTAGCTTGTGTTTTTCAGACACCTTATGACCTGCCTAATGATTGGAAAGGTGTAATCATTAACCCAATTTGGAAACGACCATGGAAAAAATTGAAATTATAGGGACGGTGGCGGCAATTTTGACCACTGGGTCCTTCGTGCCCCAAGTGTACAAAACGGTTAAGGAAAAATCAACCAAGGATATTTCGTTGACCATGTACACGGCCATGTTCATTGGTGTAGCGCTTTGGTTTGTGTTTGGTGTATCCATACAAAGTATATCCATGATGTTGGCCAATGGTATTACTGCGCTACTTTTACTTATCATGATTGGGTTAAAACTAAAATATAAGTAGCTGGCAATTTGTCAGCCATTCTTCATTTAAGGCTTCCAAAAGTAACTGGAAATGCTTTGGCGGGGTTTTTGTTCTATTCTTTTATCTCCGAACAATGGGGGGCTCAGGTATTTTTATTAAAGCTAAAACAGAAAAATTATGATGGGATATTATATATTGATTGGAGCAATTGCCTTGGTAAGTTGGCTAGTGAGCAATAAACTCAAGAGCAAGTTCAAGCATTATTCCAAGGTACATTTGAGAAATGGAATGAGTGGTGCCGAAATTGCTGAAAAGATGTTATCGGACCATGGGATTCTCGATGTAAAAGTGGTTTCCGCGCCCGGAATGTTGTCAGATCACTACAATCCAAAAAACAAAACAGTAAACCTTAGTGAAGGGGTATATAGTCAGCGAAATGCATCTGCTGCTGCCGTTGCCGCCCATGAGTGTGGGCATGCGGTACAGCATGCACAGGCCTATGAATGGCTTACCCTTCGTTCAAATTTGGTGCCAGTGGTCAGCATAACTTCAGGGATGTCTACCTGGGTGGTTTTTGGAGGATTAATGCTCGGTGCTGCAGCAGGAGTAGGATTTGGCTATTGGGTGGCTGTTGCAGGGTTGATCATGATGAGCTTTGCGACCTTGTTTAGTTTTATTACCCTCCCTGTGGAGTATGACGCCAGTAACAGGGCCTTGGCGTGGTTAAAGGCCAAGAATATGGTAACACAAGAGGAGTACAAAGGCTCTGAAGATGCATTGAAATGGGCTGCAAGGACGTATTTGGTTGCTGCCATTGGTTCCTTGGCCTCATTGGTCTATTGGGGATTACAGGTCTTGGGAGGAAGAGATTAAAAAACATATATCTAGACCTGTCGGGTTTTTGAAACCCAACAGGTCTAAGTTTGACCTCCGATTAAATTGCTTGTCATTCATGCGAAAGCGGGAATCCAGAAATCGATTATACTGTAAATTGCACTAACTTTTTGAGTAGTATGCCTGTCTAATATCTGCACATTAGGTTTCCTAACTAAGAACTAAGGTACAGTTAGAACCTGACGGGTACTCGACGAGACAGTTTGGATAATTTTTCAGATTGTAATCTGTCGGTCTATTTGCTGATGTAAAGAGATAAAGGTTTCAGTCCGCGAAACTCCTTCAATTTGCTGAATTTCATGATTCAATACATGCATTAAATGCTCATTGTCTTTACACA
>JAGLKG010000017.1 GCA_023141835.1 Maribacter sp.
TCTTATAAAAATAATGTAGGGCCCTCAGCGATTCGTTGGGAGCGTAAGGAATGGAACTAATGGCAGCCGTAGGTGATATCACCCCAAGGTCGTTCCCAGGGCTATGCCCTGAATAACCAATATCACCCTCTGAGTTACGCGTGTAACTGGCTGTTAATCCCCAACAATCATTGCCATAATCCCTATACCCCTTGGGGTTATCTACGCAGTAGTTATAGTTGATCAATGAATGGTTGACATTCACATTCCAATAGTCAACATAGTCGTCTGTTAGTCCATGAGGGTTTAATCCCAAGTAGGAATAGTGGGCCCAAAAGAGAGGACCCCCTAAATTTTGGGCGCCATTATGTTTTACTAAAAGGGGATAATTATACGCTGTGTTCGATGATGTTATGTTTCCATTATCTGCCCAACCTTTGGTGTAAACATCCTTGGATATTCCATAATCAGGGGAGGCCGCTGCCATGATATACGTAATCAAAACCTCATTATATCCCTGTAGTTTAAAGTCCATATTAAAATTGTGGTTCGGGCTCCAATGCCAGTACAACACCTCTTCACCTTGAGTATACCAATCCCATTCAATGCCTTTCCATAAAACATCTGCCTTTTCTGCTATTGCTTTTTCTGAATCTGTTCCGTTTTTAAAATATTCCTTAATACAAATCAGCCCTTGTGCTAAAAAGGCAGTTTCTACCAAATCGCCTCCATTATCCTGAGGACTAAATGGTTTTACAGTACCGTTTGCCCCATGTATCCAATGCGGCCAAGCGCCATGAAAACGATCGGCATTTTCAAAAAAAGTGAGTATTTGATTTAATCTTTCTGCCCCTTGGGCCCTGCTAATAAAATTTCGCTCTATCCCTACCAAAATACTCATGAGTCCAAAACCTGTACCCCCGGTAGTTATTGTATTTGCATCATTAGAAGGGTCATTCGGATGATAGCGTTCTCTTGCAGCGCCTGAATTACTTTCAGAGAAATCCCAGAAGTATTTAAACGTTTCTTGCTGTGTTAGGGTTAGAAGCTCTTCGTCTGTTAGTGTTGGCTCATCGCCTTCAATATCCTGAATATCAATGGGCTTATTGATAGGATTATCCGTACCACAGGTAACAATAAGCAGGCAAAAGGCAAGTATAAACAATTCTACATTCTTCATTGTATGTAATATATGGACTTGTAAACTATGGATGTCCTAAGAATCCCACTGTCCAATACCCGATCCTATAAAAAACAATGGTCCAAATCTTTAAAGTTACTCTTTTGTTTTTTACTTAAACCCCCTCTCTTTTGGTATACCCTACTCCGCATCTGAAATTGCCCATGCCTATGAAGAATTTGAGGGGGGGGCATACCGCTGAATAATGGCAAGAACATATCGTTACCTCTTTACAATTTTTTTGGGTCATTCTGCTAACAGGCTCTCTTGATATATTTGCATTACTTCTCAATACAGTACTTGAAGTATCTACTTTGCCATACAGATATAATTTGTAAATAGGAATTAATTCCTATTCCACTTGCTTTCAGTAGGAATTAGTAGGGATTTTAAAATTCGTAACCCTTGTTATCAAAACACATTGAAAATTTCTTTTATACCCAATTGCGCGTATAAAGATGTATTTTACATTCATATAAACAAGCTGCCACACATTATAAAAAAATCATGACTAATAATCAAGACCAAATAAACCAACTCCTTGACAAGCTTGAAACACTTTTAAAAAGGCAAGAGCTCTTTTCCAGGGAGGTAAATGAACTCAAACGAGAAATAGTTCAACTAAAAACATCCCAAATAAAAAACGTTTCGGAGAAAGAAGAATCTACTGAAAAAGAGGCTACAAAAAAGCAACCATCACAAATTAGAAGGGAGACTTCAGAAAAAGAAGAATTTGTAGAAAATGAATCTATTAAAAAACAACCTCCTTACGGTCAAAGTGCAACTCCTAAAAAATTATGTAGAGATGGCGATAGAAAAATTTTAGCAGGTGTTTGCTCAGGATTGGCTGGGTATTTTGGAATCAATGTACTATTGGTTCGTTTTATATGTGTAATCCTATCTCTTTTGTTTTGTGTTGGGTTTTTAATTTACCTCCTCTTATGGCTAATTTTACCAGAGAAGAAATCAATTGCAACCTATAAATCGCCTACAAAACTAGCTAAAGAAGAACCAGGTGCTTTTAGTGAGCAACCTATTCCCCCAAAAGAAAAAGACAGTACTAATTTAGAAAAATTTATTGGAGAGAATCTTATCAATAAAATTGGAATTGCAATTTTAGTAATTGGGGTGGCAATCGGAGCAAAATATTCTATTGAACATGACTTAATAAGTCCTCTCACGAGAATAATCTTGGGATACTTAACTGGGATAGGGCTTTTAGGATTTGGGATAAAATTAAAGAAAAAGTATGAAAGCTATAGTGCTGTACTTGTGAGTGGGGCTATAGCAATTATGTATTTCATCACCTTTTCTGCTTACAGTTTCTATGACTTGATTCCGCAAGTTTTTGCATTTGCACTTATGGCAGTTTTTACTGCTTTTGCCGTTGTGGCGGCAATTAATTACAATAGACAAGTCATTGCCCATATAGGATTAGTGGGAGCATATGCAGTTCCATTTCTTCTAAGTGATGGCTCTGGAAAAGTAGCAATACTTTTCAGCTATATGGCAATTATCAACATTGGAATTCTTATCATAGCATTTAAAAAATATTGGAAACCACTTTACTATTCTTCTTTTGGTTTCACTTGGCTCATATACTTCTCATGGTTCACAAAATATCAAACAAATGAGCATTTTGGATTAGCTCTAATCTTTCTAGCCCTATTCTTTGCGATATTTTACGTTACGTTTCTTATTTACAAATTGCTCCAAAAAGAGAAGTTTGATAGTACCGATATTTTGATGGTACTGGCAAACTCTTTTATTTTTTATGGAATCGGATATGCTATTTTAAGCGATCATGAAACAGGAAACCGGCTTTTAGGACTGTTTACACTCGGTAATGCAATTATTCATTTTATTATAAGTGTACTAATTTATAGGCGAAAACTTGCTGACAAAAACTTGTTTTATCTTGTTGCAGGATTGGTTTTGGTCTTCATAACAATTGCTATTCCAGTTCAATTAGACGGAAATTGGGTCACCTTGTTATGGGCAGGAGAAGCTGCATTGCTATTCTGGATCGGTAGAACTAAAAAGGTTCCCATCTATGAAAAACTATCATATCCTTTAATGGTCTTGGCATTCTTTAGCATCGCTCACGATTGGACGACAGTATATAGCAATTATACTCCTGAAGATGTGGAATCAAGAATTACTCCTTTACTAAACATTAATTTTCTTACTTCACTGTTATTCATTGCAGCTTTTGGATTTATTAACTTCTTGAATCAAAACAAGAATTATCAGTCTTCATTAATCTCGCAAAAAGGGCTTTCAAAAATCGTTTCCTTTTCAATTCCGGTAATTTTACTTTTCACACTGTATTATGCGTTCCGCATAGAAATAGCAAGCTATTGGAATCAACTGTTCGCTGATTCTGCGCTTACCATTAGTATAGGAGATCAGCAATATCCCAATAATTACTGGAATAATGATATGAGTAGATTTAAAACGATATGGATTATCAATTACTCCTTATTGTTTGTTTCAATGCTTTCTTTCATGAATTTCAGAAAGTTAAAAAATCAGCAGTTAGCGTCGCTTAATCTTGGCCTAAATATACTGGCTATTGCCGTCTTTTTAATTCAAGGGCTTTTTGTTCTTAGCGAACTACGTGAAAGCTATTTGGAGCAAACATTATCAGAGTACTATCAAAAGGGCGTTTTCAATATCGGTATTAGATACGTTTCATTTGCATTTTTTGTCCTAACAATTGTTGCATGCTATCAATACGTTCGACGGGGATTTATAAAGTGGGATTTCAAAATAGCATTCGGTTTTTTGCTACACACTTCTGTCTTGTGGATTACCAGCAGCGAATTAATTAACTGGATGGACATTGCCGACTCTACACAATCATACAAACTGGGATTAAGCATTCTCTGGGGGATTTATGCGTTGTTTCTAATAGCCTTGGGAATTTGGAAAAAGAAAAAGCATTTACGAATTGGAGCCATTTCATTATTCGGAATTACGCTGATCAAACTTTTCTTTTACGATATTTCTCACCTTGACACCATTGCTAAAACCATCGTATTTGTATCGTTAGGAGTACTGCTTTTGATAATTTCATTTTTGTACAATAAATACAAACATCATATTTCTGATGAAACTGGCCATTAAATCATATACTTCGTTTCTTCTGTTGCTGTGTTCATATTCATATGGACAGATGGAACAGTACGACTATAAGAGAGAGCTAAAAGGAATTTCCGAGCAATGGCATACAATGATTCTGCCAAACAACTTTTTCGGAAGAGTTTCACAGAACTTATCCGACATCAGAATTTTTGGCATAACAGCAAATAACGACACCGTTGAATCTCCTTACCTACTTCGGCTAGCGACAGAGAAAATATCCCGTAAAGAAGTTGCTTTCAAAACACTCAATGCTTCTCATAACGACAAGGGATTTTATTTCACTTTTGAAATTCCGACAACCGAACCAATCAATCAAATTAAACTGGAATTTAAGCAGCCAAACTTTGACTGGCGACTTAAACTTGAAGGCAGTCTAAACCAACAGGAATGGTTCACTATTATCGAAAATTATCGTATCCTATCAATCAAAAATGAAATTACAGACTTCCGATTCACTACATTGACCTTCCCAAGTTCAAAGTATCGTTTTTTCCGATTGTTAATAGATAGCAAAGAAAAACCGGAATTGGCAGCTGCACGTATTGCGCAAAGTGAAATAACAGACGGTATTTTCAAAAAATATCCTATCAAGAAAACGTATACAAAAGAAAATAAGCAACTTAAACAAACTGAAATTGACATTGAATTACAATTTGCTGTTCCGATTAGCCATATCAATATTGGTATAACGGACACTTTTGACTATTACCGACCTATAACTATAAAGTATCTCTCCGATAGCTTGGAAACAGAGCAAGGTTGGAAATATAATTACAGTACACTGGCATCGGGAACTCTAAATTCTATTGACGAAAACGAGTTTACATTTAGCAGTACGACACTTCAAAAATTAAAAATTATAATTCGTAATCAGGACAATCAAGCATTAACCCTTGACTCGATTAAAGCAAAGGGATACGTTCATAAATTAGTTGCTCGTTTCACAGAACCAGCGACATACTTTTTAACTTATGGAAATAACAATGTCAGCAAACCAAAATACGACATTAAACAGTTTGAAAACAAGATTCCAGAGACCCTAACAACATTGGATTTAGGGGATGAACAATCAATAGAAAAAACGAAATTTTCAAAAACAGACCCACTTTTCAAAAACAAGACTTGGCTGTGGACGGTTATGACGGCTATAATTTTATTGCTCGGATGGTTTTCAGTAAAAATGATAAGAAATAAATAAAGTGTACCAACAATGGCAAGAAAACAATTGAGCCTAGAGTGCTACAGCACTTTTTTAAAATGGTTACACTGATAATAATGAACTACGAATTGATTCTACAATTATTCGACCAGATATTGAAGAACTGACAATTAACAAAAAAGGAGTAATCGAATTAAAACGGAATACCTTAAAACCAGTAATCCATTGCAACGCCCTGATAGTTCCAGTTATCCAAAACTAGCCATACACGGGATCGCTGTCCAAGAGATATTTTCTGATACAAACAAAGTCCGCTAAATTCTTTAATTTACATCGAATTATATGAAACCACCTAAAAACGGGCATACCTTATGGAACTTAACAGACGTAATTTTTTAACCAAAGGGCTTTCTTCTGCCGCAGGAATAGCAGCCACTTCAATGGTACCCTTTCATATGTTTGGGCACGACTTACATTCTTCTACCCAACCCGAGGAGATCATTATAAAGCCCCAAAAGCGTTCTAAACCCAAAGACGCTATTCGGTTCTCTGTAATAGGACTCAATCATGGTCATATCTATGGCATGGTCAACTCCTTACTGGAGGGAGGCGGAACCTTGGTAGCAGTATATGCCAAAGAGCCTGAATTATTGCAACGTTTTACCAAGCAATATCCCAATGTAAAGATTGCCAAGAGTGAGAAAGAAATTATTGAGGACAACACTATACAATTGGTAGCCAGTGCTGCCATTCCTGTAGAGCGTGCCCCAATAGGGGTTCGGGTAATGCAATCAGGCAAGGACTATATGGCCGATAAACCAGGGATTGTCACTTTGGAACAATTTAAGGAAGTACAAAAAGTACAGAAAGAAACCGAACGTATTTATTCCATTAAGTATAGCGAACGTTTGGGCAATCCTGCCTCTGTTATGGCGGGGAAATTGGTTCAAGAGGGCGCTATTGGCAAAGTTGTTCAACTTATCGGGCTTGGTCCCCACAGAATGCGTCCTGAAAGTCGGGCGGAATGGTTTTTTGAACCCAACAAGGCCGGTGGAATATTATGTGATATCGGTTCCCATCAATGTGACCAGTTCCTTTATTATACCAACTCCAAACAGGCGGAAGTGAGTTTTGCACAGACCGGAAATTTTAATATCCCTGAGTATCCCAATTATCAAGATTTTGGTGATATGAGTGTGCGTAGCGGTCACGCCACAGGCTATATCCGTATTGATTGGTTCACGCCAAAAGGACTATCGACATGGGGCGACGGTCGAACTTTTATTTTAGGTACAGAGGGCTATATTGAGATGCGAAAGTATATTGATATTGCAGGTCGACCAGGAGGCAATCACTTGTTTCTGGTCAATCAGAAAGAAACCAAATATTACGATTGTAGTAATGTACATATGCCATACGGCGAACAATTGGTAAGCGATGTGGTCAACCGTACCGAAACGGCCATGACGCAGGCACATTGCTTCCTTGCAACCGAACTGGCTTTGACGGCTCAAAAAATGGCTTTTAAACTAAATGGTTGATGCTGGCGTATTAGGGACTATCTTCCCTAAGGTCGCAAACAATAGGGAATTGCTGACTTGATCAGGCTATGTCATTAAATCCAAATAAATGAAATTAGGTGCTGTCTTGATCTATACTTCAGCCGGCCTCCTCTTCCTAGGCAGTTCTGAAAAGATCAAGGGAAATCAAGATGATAAGGCCCGATATTGCGCTGGTAACACAACAAAAGAAAGCCAAGAAGAAATAAGTGCGATTAGAAACAGACAAATTGAAATACTTGATCAAGAAAATGAAAAATAACATAGTTTTCGGAATTCTATTGCTATGCCTAAGTTCTATTTGGGGCCAAGAATCAAAAAACATGATTACCCACGGGCCAATTCTGGGACATGTAACCCATAATTCTATTCGTGTTTGGGGAAGGACTTTAATGCCGGGGAACTTTGAAGTTGTCTATCAAAAAGAAGGCACATCGAATACAATTTCAAAAATCCCGATTAGTACCCAATTGTCCGATGACAATACGGGTTGGGCTACTTTGATCAATTTGACACCCAATACCAAATACAGTTACTATTTACAATGGGGCAATCGCAAAAGTAAAGGAGGAAGTTTCAGGACCTTACCAGACGCCAAGAACTATACCAATGAAAAACACAACCCCGAAGGACTATTCAATTTTCGTTTCGAATACGGTTCCTGTGCCAGTCAAAATCCGGCCCATAGCATTGGCCCTAGTCTACCTACTTATTCCACCATGTTGGAGAAGGTTAAGGAGGATGTCAATTTTGCTGTAATGAATGGCGACTGGTTGTATGAGGAAAAGCGTGAATATCCTGTATCGGAATGGCTCAAAACCAATAAAATCAATAAAAAAACCCAACCAAAAATTGTGGCACATGCCCCCACCGTTGTCGGGGTCTGGGAAAACTACAAATCCTATCTGGACAAGGCCGATAACCTAGCTGAATGGCATCGAAATGTACCCTCCTATTTTACCTTTGACGACCATGAACTTATCAATGATCTATGGGGTGCAGGAACTGCTGGACGAAGAGATAGACGAACAGTATTTAGGGACATTGGAACTGCTGCTTGGTACGATTATCTGGGTTGGGCAAACCCCATAAGCTTTAAGCAGGATATACATTTTGGCAATGGAAAATTTAAAAAAAACGCTGACCTATTAAATGACCCAAAGGCAGATTTCACCCAACTTGACTTAGATCAAATGGCTAATCTTCATGTGCATTGGGGTACCCCCACAGCCGGCGTTGACGACATCGCTTTAGATTCTATTGATGATGGTAACCCAAACTCGAAGGTCTATGATATTGTTGAGGTCATCAACAAACATAAAGTCCGTATTTCACCCCCTGCTGTTGCAAATGGCTCTGGCAATTATTCGATTGGCCGAAAATCATATTCCAAATTTACTGTGGGCAATTGCGACTTTTTTCTGTTAGATACAAGAACACATCGTGAATGGCACGACACCCAACAAAGAGATAAGCCTGGGTTGACACTTTTAGGTAAAGATCAACGTGAATGGCTCAAGCAGGAAATGGAAAATAGCGATGCCGATTTCTTTTTCCTCTTCTCCTCAGTTCCCTTTATGATTCCACATATAGGTGCTGGGGGTTATGCAATGGCCAGTAATAAAGATGAATCCTGGACGGTTTTTTTGGATGAACGTGAGCAACTTATATCATTCTGGGAGGAGCTTGAAAAACCTGTTTTCGTGCTCACAGGAGACCTTCATAATAGTTTTGCCGTAAAGATCACAGACCAGATTTGGGAGTTCTGCTCTGGCCCTCACAACTCTGTCAACCACAGATTATCAGATGAAGGGGGTAGACCCAAGTCGGGGCTTTATAAATTCGATCAACGGGAAATGGACATCAGGTGGTCAAGTTTTGTCTTGGATGATATTCCCAGATCTCAACGACTGTATCCCCATTATTGTGTGGTGCAGATTAACAACGTTTTCAATAATCCAAAACAATTGGGCGATAACCGTTGGGTAGCCTATGAACATCCACAGGTCATTTTTCAGTTTTACGACGGAAGAACAGGCGAATTTAGATATTCCGAAACGGTATCCACCAAAAGAAATAAAAATTGAAACAATGATAGGAAAACGAGCTTGTACGTTCCTTTTTGTCTGGCTGGCCATAGCCTGTTCTTCAAAAAAGGAAAAAAAGAATCCAGTGGATGAACGTCCCAATATTGTGTTCATTATTGCAGACGATATGGC
>JAGLKG010000170.1 GCA_023141835.1 Maribacter sp.
GTATTCAATAGTTTTCGAGACTATTATTCGCAGCCTCCTGTAAATCCTTTGGCGTTGAATTTGGTCTGTACAGCACCTTGTTTACTACCGTCTACAACTCTAATGGCAAGATTATTTTCTCCACTTCCGTCTCGTTTTGGGCTACAGTATTCAAAAAGGTAAAAACTATTTGCCCGTTGAGATACCCTTATGGAAATATCATTGAAAGTGTTTTCTAATTCTTCGGCATTCCCAGCAAAAACACTGAATGTCTTGCCAATGTCCGTTAAGACCTGGGTGTCAATTTCAGCACCCAACCCTATGGTGAAAAAGGAAATATTGGGATTTGCCTCATCTACTTTTTTAAGCGCGGCTTCTTCAGTATATCGAGAAGCTTGATCCGTACCATCAGTAAAAACAACAACCGAAGCGGCACTGATAATTTCCTCTTGAATACTGTCTTGCAGCAAATCCTCAGCAATATTGGTCGACTTAATGACGGCTCCATATAAATCGGTAGAGGGGTCATTACTTATATCAGTAGTTATCGCATTGATTGCCTCTACCAAATCCTGCTTAGAACTGGTCAAAGGTTTCAAAACATGTAAATCATCCTCACCATCAAACCAATAGATGGCCATTTTATAGGATTCTTGAGTAGTCGACGGCATAACGTTGTCCACAAAGCTGACAGAAGCCGTTTTTAATTCCTCCAAACTACTACTCAATACACTATTGCTTAAGTCCAAAACCAATAGGGTACTTGAATTGAATATCTGTGAATTCGAGGAGATACGCGCCAAGGATTCCGATGTAGAGATAGTATTAAAACAATCATCATTACGCCCTTGTTCATAGATAGTGAACTGGCTGGCCGTAAGTCCAGAAACAGGATCTCCGTCAGTATCTGACACTCTGAATAGAATAGAAACCTTGCCCGGAAGTGTTGTATATTGATCTTGAATGGATAGAACCAAATCACTCTCCCCTAAATTAAGGCATTCATCAACCGGTTTTCCTTTACCAAGGCCTTCTCCGAAATTTAAATCAAGATTTATATCATCATCGGCATTGCCGCAAGAAAAAACTAATAAAAGAAGGATAAAGACACCAAAATACCTAACTATGGATTTCATTTTCATTGTTTTGAGGTTCATCACACAAAACGCTTAATATTTTTTTAAAGTATTCTAAAAAGAAAAAAAACTGTTAAAACTTGTTAAAGTAAAAACCAAGGCTTTTTACCCGTATTATAATCGATTAAATTACAATCGATTAGGAACGTATTGATAGCATAAAATTTAGTTTTTGGCAAGGTTTAACTGAATTAAAAAGAAAGGAAAGATACCGTCCTTATTGAAAAGTTGATCAGTGTACGGTAATTATTCGGTAACTTGTAGACGTAAAAAAATAATGAGGCAAAATAGCAAGACCCCAATTGGGTACAAGGGTTCCCTAAGCATTTGTTTTAATAATATTTTAATGTATGATCCACGAACTAAAAAAAATAGTTCAGGCTTATTTAATAGCCAAACAACAAAAGACCAAAACGGTACTGGCCACTGTGGTGGCCCTACAGGGTTCCTCATATCGTAGACCAGGCGTTCGTATGCTTATCCACGAAAACGGGGAGGCAATTGGCGCGGTAAGCGGGGGTTGCGTTGAAAAAGAAGTAATTAGACAATCGCAAAGTGTTTTTCAAAATGGTTTGTCGAAGATGATGACCTATGATGGTCGATATAGATTGGGCTGTGAAGGAATATTGTATATTCTTATCGAACCCTTTGAGCCGAATGAGTCTTTCCTTCAGGCATTTGAAATGAATTTAAAAGGTAGGCAAGGTATTTCAATAACATCCTATTATTCCAAAACTGAAGGAACAGATATTTCATATGGTTCTGTTTTTAAAATAGACCAAAATGACTATTGTTTAAGGGGCGCTTTTACCCTAAATAACAAACTCAACATTTTCAGTCAAGAATTGTCTCCCTGCTTTAAACTTCTTATTATCGGAGCAGAACATGATGCTGTACAACTTAGTAATTATGCAGCACTGACAGGATGGGAGGTCACAGTGGTGGCAGCTCCCTCAGAGGATAAATCGCTCTTGGATTTTCCAGGTGCCCAGGAGCTTTTGTGCATTGAACCTGAAACATTGTCAATAGATGACATTGATGATCAGACCGCTGTTCTTTTAATGACACATAGTTATGTAAAAGACTTGAAATACTTATTACGAGTAATGAAGAGCCGTCCTTCTTATTTAGGCATATTGGGCCCTGCCAAAAGGCGTGAAAAGCTCTTGGGGGATTTGATTGAACGACATCCAGAGATAGACGATAACTTCTTTGATATCATATACGGTCCTGCAGGACTTAACATAGGTGCAGAAACAGCCCAAGAAATAACGATAGCGATTTTAGCGGAAATATTGGCTGTGGTCAGAAAACGAAAACCCATAATGTTGAAGCATAAGTCAAGTAGCATCCATAGCCCATGAAAAACGAAAAGAATATAGCTGTGGTTCTATTGGCAGCAGGGCAATCTTCACGAATGCGGAAGGTCAAGCAATTATTGCCTTGGAAAAATACTACACTTCTTGGAAACGCAATACAAGTGGCAAAACAGAGCAAAGCGAAGCATATCTATGTGGTTTTGGGAGCAAAAGCTATAGGCATAAAAGACAGTCATACTGATGCAACAATACATTGGGTGGTGAACCAGGATTGGAAAAAAGGTATGGGATCATCAATCGCAAGTGCGACAGCACATATATTGAAAACAAGCATAGCATATGATGGAATCCTAATTATGCTTTGCGACCAACCCTTGATTGATACTATTTATTTAAATGAGTTAATGGACACTTTTATCAAGACTGATAAAGGCATAGTGGCAACGAAATATAAGCATGGAAAAGGCGTTCCTGCTGTTTTCGACAAAATGCATTTCTTGGAATTGGGAAAATTGACTGAGGATTATGGTGCCAAAGATATTATTTTGAAGAACTTGGAAGATATGATAGCCCTTAATCCAAAAGGGAAAGAAAAAGATTTGGATACCCTGCAAGAATATAATGAACTGTTGAACATACAACGTAATCAAACCATTTAAAGAAATGAATAACATGTATTTAAAATGTGTACTGGCCACCTTACTATTCCAATTTACCACGGTTAGTTGTCAAGATATGGGGTTTGAGGAATATAATCCAAAATCAACCTTGGTGGTTCCCATAAATGAGGTGAAAAAGGCCAAATACCCATTTATTGATATCCATAGTCATCAAAGGGATATGTCCGCTTTGCGACTAAAGGACTTGATCAAGGATATGGATGCGCTGAATGAAGGCGTTATGGTAAATTTAAGTGGTGGGTCTGGTGAGCGTATCCAAAAGATGTTGAAAAGCATCGAAGAAAACTATCCGAATAGATTTGCTGTTTTTGCCAATGTTGATTTTGATGGAGTGGGAAACAAAGGTTGGTCTGAAAAGGCCTCGGCCCAACTTGAGAAAGATATTAGAAATGGTGCCAAGGGATTAAAAATATACAAGAGTCTGGGTTTGAGATATAAAGACAGTGATGGTAACCGACTGGCCATTGATGATTCCCGATTAGATCCAATTTGGGCAAAATGTGCCGAAATGGGAATTCCTGTATTGATACATGCCGCGGATCCAAAATCTTTTTGGGACCCAATGGATGGTGACAATGAACGCTGGCTCGAATTGAAGACCCATTCAAGGAGAAAGCGTTCAGCTACGGATCCCGCTCCATGGGAGCAGATTATTCAAGAACAGCACAATATGTTCAGGAAACATCCCAAAACAAAGTTTATAAACGCCCACATGGGGTGGTACGCTAATAATTTAGCGAAATTGGGTGAACTTATGGACGCTATGCCCAATATGTATGTGGGCATTGGTGCGGTCATTGCTGAATTGGGTAGGCAACCCAAAAATGCCAGTCTATTTTTTCAAAAATACCAAGACCGGATCCTTTTCGGAAAAGACAGTTGGAAACCCAATGAATTCCCCACATATTTTAGAGTGTTGGAAACAGATGATGAATATTTTCCCTATTATAAGAAGTACCATGCTTTCTGGGCTATGTATGGGCTTAACCTGCCCGATGAGATCTTGAAAAAAGTGTATTATAAAAATGCTTTGGACTTAATTCCCGGCTTGGACAGAGGTTTGTTTCCTAAGGATTGATCTTTTTCAATCCTTAATGTCTATGGTTGGCCTCCTTTCCTTCCAATAAGTACGGGTACGACTATTACAATAGCAATTAGCGATAAGAGCACCATTGCATGAAATTAGATTAAATAAGTTTTTCTATTATTTAGATTTATGTATGTCGTCTGGTAACCTGCTTTCAGGGTATTCCTGAAAAATCCCACAGGAATATCCTTTTTGCACCAATCCGTAGGTGGAAGTAATGTTTCTTTTTGACCAAGCTTCAATCTGAGGAGATAGATACTTCATAACATTCAGTTTAGTGAATTTTATAACGGAATTCTACCTTAAAATCGTATGTGCATCCAAATATTTAAATTCAATGGAGACATAAGGAAATCTCCAGAATTAAAAAAAAAGTTACAAAAGCTGTGATAGTGTTGGCAACAATGATACTAATACACCAACCAAGAACCGAAGATGAATAAGGAGAACGAATTTATTCGGATAATTAAGAGAAATGAAGGTGTTATTTTCAAAATAACCACCATTTATACTGACAATAAGGAGGACCAACAAGATTTATACCAAGATATTGTTTACCAGCTTTGGAAATCATTTGACTCTTTTCGCAACGAATCCAAATTTAGTACTTGGATGTATCGAATAGCCTTAAATACAGCCCTTACGCGCATAAAGAAGACGAAAAGAAGAGGACATTCAGTTGCCATGGACAAGGTTGTGTTGGAACAAACTGAACACTATGATATTGAATTCGAGGAACAGCTAAAAATCCTCTATACCCAAATACAGCAACTCGATATATTGGAAAAGGGTTTGATGCTTTTGTTGCTTGAAGGTAAAAAATATAAAGAAATAGCCGAAATAACCGGGTTAAGTTCGAGCAATGTCGGCACACGTATCTCCCGAATCAAGAATAAATTGAAAACACAAATTGTTAAAAATTAAGACTATGGATATAGAGGAATTACAGGTAACTTGGACTCAAATGAGTGAAGATCTTGATAAGCAGAAGAGGTTAACAGGCGAAATAATCATGACAATGACACAGAAAGAATATAAAAGTAGATTGGACAAGATTACGATACCCGAAAAATTAGGAACATTGGTTTCATATGCGGTAGCTATTTTTATCCTGTCCAAATTCAATGTGTTAGATACAGTAATGCTTCAGGTTTGTGGATTTGTAACCTTGGTAATTCTAATAGTTTTACCCTATTTGTCTTTAAAGTATTTAAAACGCATGCGAAACCTTGACATAGCCAATATAAGTTATAAAGATGGTATTGTTGCTTTCACCAAAAGTAAGCGCCAATTTCAAAAGCTTTTAAGGGTTAGTGCCTATTTGGGCTTGGTCTTGATGTTGATTATATTACCTGTTACCACTAAACTATTTAATGGGGAAGATATATTTGCCCAAGGCCAAGATAATTCCTGGCTATGGTATTTGCCTTTGGGCATTGGGTTTTACTATTTTTTCACAAGAAAGGTAATCAGCAGCTATAGTGGTAATATTAAAAAGGCAGGAGATTTGTTGAAGGAATTGGAACAAGGGGATTAAAGAAATCGCAATTGTTTTTGAATATAGTCAAGGATGAGCATCCAATTCATTTTCAGGACCAATGAGGCCGTAGGTACATTATCGTCTTCGATAGCTGAAATTATTCCATCATGCTGGTTGTTAGATTTTGTATAGATTGAATCATCGGACATAAAGGCTCTTTCATAAAAAATGATACGCGTTTTTAAATCGGTCAAAATTTGCTGTGCAAGCTTATTTTTGTAGTGTTGCGTAAGTATGCGATGAAATTCAATTTTGGCATGAATCCGGGAAAGGGTATCCTGTGCACCCTTAAATTTTATTTGTTGTTGTTTTAATGCCTCTATTGTAGCACTATCAAAAACCGAGTTTTCCAAGGCCAGAACCTCCAATTCCGCCACCAGTTCATACAGGTCTTTAGCCTCTAAGTAATTTAGATCGGAAATGATGAATCCTCTATTCGGTACCGCTTTAATAAGATTGGACTGCTGTAATTGAGTAAGTGCCTCACGAATTGGGGTCACACTTACCCCTAATTTACGGGCCAAAGCTGCCAAATTGACCGTCTTCCCGGCATCTAGTTGACCTTTGGTCATTTGATCAAGGAGATGTTCACGGACTTGGTCTCTTAGAATAATCTTTGATAACATAGAGTAAAAATAATGTATCGTATACGATTTAACGAAAATAACCAAGGAATGGTACTTTCCAAGGGTTCTATTTGATTAAATAAAACTATTTTTTGACAAAAAACAACACATAATTGTCCTTTAAGTGCTATTATTTTTTACAAAATATAGGTATTTTTGCCCAGATTATGAAAAACTACCACTTGCTATTCTGCGCCATGCTTATCACATTCCAGATGGGCGCGCAAAAAAAAAATGAATCCTTTCGTTTAAACATTAGAAAAGCCACCTCAGCTATAGTTATTGATGGTGTAGGAGATGATTTAGCATGGAAGGATACCGATGTTGCCGATGATTTCTTTATGGTTTTGCCTATGGACGAAGGCAAAGCCAATGAAAAGACTGAAATACGAATGGCCTATGACGATAAAAATCTATATTTAATAGCCACTTTTTTCAATAATACACCTGGGCCTTATTATGTGGAATCCCTCCGTAGGGATTTTTCTTTCGGAAAAAATGATAATTTCCTGTTGTTCATGGACCCCTACAACAACCAGACTACTGGATTTTCTTTCGGGTCCAATGCGGCTGGTGCCCAATGGGACGGAACTATGTATGAAGGGGGAAAGGTCGATTTGAATTGGGATAGTAAATGGGTGTCAAAAGTGAAACAAGATGAGGATAAATGGGTATTTGAAATGTCTGTACCCTTTAAATCCATTCGCTATAAGGAGGGCGTCAAGGAATGGGGCATCAATTTCAGTCGTTTGGACCTGGGATCTAGTGAAAAATCTAGTTGGACACCCATTCCCAGACAATTTCCTACAGCCTCTTTGGCCTATACCGGTGTTTTGGTCTGGGACAATCCACCTCCATCCCCGGGAACAAACATATCAGTAATACCGTATGTGTTGGGTGGTTACAGCGAAAATCTAGAAGGTGAGAATACTTTTGAAAAAAAAATCGGGGGTGATGTGAAGGTGAGCTTGACATCTTCACTTAATTTGGATTTGACCGTTAATCCTGATTTTTCTCAAGTCGAAGTTGATCGTCAAGTAACCAATTTAGATCGCTTTGAACTTTTTTTTCCAGAAAAACGCCAATTCTTTTTAGAGAATGCAGATCTCTTTGCCAATTTTGGCTACGCTACGATTCGGCCTTTTTTCTCAAGGCGTATTGGATTGGAAGCTCCGATTAGGGGGGGGGCACGAATAAGTGGTAACATCAATGAAAAATGGCGTTTGGGACTTATGGATATGCAAACGGGTAGAGTAGAGGATATGGGATTGCCCAACCAAAATTTTGGAGTAGTTTCCCTTCAGAGAAAAGTGTTTAGTAGATCAAGCATAGGACTCATTTTGGTCAATATGCAATCTTTCAATTATCCAGAAAATCCTGAACTTATTGAAAACATTCCTCAAGAATTCAATCGAAATCTAGGCGTCGAATATAACCTGGCCTCTGCGAATAACCTTTGGAACGGAAAGGCCTTTCTATTAAAATCTTTTTCACCTACAGCAGAAGGCGATGGAATTTCCCAAGCCGCACATCTCGAATATAAAAGTAGAAAATGGAAATGGAGGATTCAAGAAGAATCAGTTGGTAAGTCATACAAGGCTGATGTAGGCTTTGTTCCGAGAAATGGATATGTGAATGTCAAGTCTTATTTAGGCCACCTTCTCATTCCAAAGTCGGGGAAAATATTAAGTCATGGCCCAACGTTGAACACAAGCTATTTTTTTAATGAAAAATTAGAGCGTACCGATAATACAAATTATCTTTTATACTCTTTTGCCTTTCGAAACCGAAGTAGCTTGAATTTTTTTGTTTCTGATGACTACGTAGAATTGTTGTCCCCCTTTGATCCTACTAGGTTGGGCAAAGAAGAGCTGGGATTAGGCACTGAGCATCATTGGAATGCTTATGGATGGATGTTCGCCTCTAAGCCACAAAGTCTTTTCACCTATACTTTTGATGGCCGCTTGGGTGGATATTATGAAGGCGGAAACCGTACAAGTCTAACCACTGAATTGGGTTATAGGTTTCAACCTTTCATAAGCCTAAGTGCGAATTTGAATTATAACCGGATCGAGTTGCCAAGTCCTTGGAATACCAATCAATTTTGGCTTATTGGATCAGAGGCAGACATTACTTTTACCAATAAATTGTTTTTTGCAACGCTTTTTCAGTACAATGAACAATCCAAAAACTTTAATCTGAATTCTAGATTTCAATGGCGGTATAAACCTGCTTCAGATTTGTTTATTGTGTACACCAACAACCATCTCATAGCTCCTTATTCAGGCAGAACATGGTCACTTACACTTAAACTTAATTACTGGTTCAATCGATAGTTCTTACTCAACACTTTTCATATATTTTTTAAATTATTCATAAAGAGGTGTAAGGAACGCAACTAATCCAAGACCATTTTTAGAGAACTTTTTGTGAGATTCATTATCTTACAGGGAATTGCCAATGAAAATGAAATGAAAATCAAAGTTCCAATCTTTGTTGTTCTAGCTTGTCTTGGTCTTTCAGTACATGGGCAATTACCAGAATGTACCCAATTCACAAATCTAACTGACGGTCAAGTAGATACCAATGTTTTTACCGATTTGGAATGGGATGTTGCTGTCAGAGCAACAGGGTATATCATAAAGGCAGGAACATTTTCAGGAGGTACAGATATTCTAAATGTTGACGTTGGCAGTAGTACCGCCTATAATGTCCCTAACTATCTTCCTCCCCTGCAAACGATTTATGTAACGGTAATACCCTATAATGCTATAGGGATGAACACCACATGTTCGGAAATCACATTTACGACAAGGGCTTTGTCTCCTCCTAACTGTACGGAGATTATCGCCCCTTTTGATGGCCATGAGTTGGTTCCCGTAAATTCCAACATTACTTGGATAAGGGATTTCACGGCTTCAGGATATTTGATGACCATCTTTGAACGTGCTCCAAACGGTATAAGGATCATTGAGAATTTTGATGTAGGAAATGGCACTAATTATAAACCTGATGACTTTAAACCAAGAACCAGATACTATGTGACCATTATTCCTTATAATGATGCTGGTTCTGCAGTGGGTTGCCAGCCCATAACATTTACTACGGGTGACCCCATTCCATTGTTCTCTTGTCCTGAACTTATAGGCCCAGGGAATGGGTCTTCAGATATAACAGGTAGTCCCTTGATCGAATGGAACCCGATTCCAGAAGTCGATGGATATTTCCTCAATATAGGGACAACCCCTCAAGGTATCCAATTACTTAATAATAGAAATGTTGGAAATACAACAAGCTTTCAATTGCCAGGTGATTTACCACAAGGAAAAACAATATACATCTGGATAGTACCTTACAACAGGAACGGGCTAAGGGAAGACTGCGATGTTTTCTCTTTTACAACTACTAAAGAACCTAAAGTTGATTTAACTGAAGAAATACCTCCATTTTTCACCCCGAATAATGATGGGTACAATGATGTTTGGACTGTCAACTCCTCTGAAAATATCACAGTTGAGAATGTGCAGGTATTCAATCGTTTTGGGAGGTTACTAAAAGAAATGTTGCCAAGCGATAGTTGGGATGGGACTTTCAATGGTAAAAGACTACCCTCTGGATCTTATTGGTATTCGGTTAAGATATTGAATAACCGATCTGTAAAAGGCTATTTTCTTCTAAAGCGATAGTTTTACCTTTTTCAGTGATCTTGAACCCTAGGTTTGCGTCACATCATTTGGCTGCCTTTTTGAGCAAAAGTTCTTCCTCTTATAAAACCGGGGCAGTTTCGCAATATTTTCAAAGCAATTTAGTATTTTTAAAGGGATGTAGCTTCGTTTCAATTTATTAAATGCTAGAATATGGGTTTTGATCAAAAAAAACTACTTCGTTTAATTTCCTCGGTAAGTTTAATTCTATTAGTAACAAATTCTTCTTTGGCCCAGGAAGATGTCCTGAAAAAGATAAGTGAAATTGCTATCATTGATCAGAAGGTAATGGTAACCATGAGGGATGGTTTTCGATTGGCAACGGACATTTATAGACCTAAAACTTCAGAAAAAGTCCCTATACTATTTTCCAGGACTCCGTATAATTTCAATTCATGGGGAGATGGTGAGCAGCGCACACGAACGGCAGAAAGAGCATATGATGCGGTTAAACGTGGATATGCTTACGTTGTACAAAACGAGCGTGGCCGGTATTATTCTGAAGGGGAATGGGACATTTTGGGTACACCACTTACCGACGGTTACGATGCTTTTACTTGGATGAAAGATCAACCTTGGTCTAATGGTAAAATAGGAACATTGGGTTGTTCTTCCACAGCGGAATGGCAAATGGCCGTTGCCGCCCTTGATCATCCGTCTCATGCTGCAATGGTTCCACAGGGCTATGGGGCTGGAGTGGGTAGGATTGGATCATATTTTGAACAGGGTAATTGGTACCGTGGAGGGGTGGAACAAATGTTGTTCTTTTCTTGGCTATATGGTGTTGAACACGATAAATTCAAACCCCGTATCCCGAAGGGGGCATCACAGAAGGATTTGATACGCATATCCAGGTTTTATGATTTGGCCCCTGAAAATCCTCCTGTGGATATGTCCGAGGCTTTGATGCACCTTCCCATTCAGGATATATTGCAGAACATCCAGGGGAAGCATGAAATTTTTGACAAAATGGTACGGCGCAAGCCCAATCATGAAGATTGGTTTAAAGGGGGACTATACCATGACCATATGGATTTTGGCGTCCCCAGTTTTTGGTTTGCCTCGTGGTATGATGTTTCTATAAGCCCCAATCTTGCATTGTTCAACCATGTAAGGAAGAATGCCAAAGACCCCATGGTTAGGGACAATCAATATTTGGTCATTGCCCCTGTGCTTCATTGCTCCTATACACGGGCAACGAAAAATACAATTGTTGGCGAACGTAATGTTGGTGATGCAAGATTAAATTATAATGAGCAGATTTATGCATGGTTCGATCTATGGCTCAAAGACACTCAAAATGACTTTAAAGAAAAAACACCAAGGGTGCAGTATTATACCATGGGAAGCAATACCTGGCAATCTTCAGAAACCTGGCCGCCAAGTAATACGGAAATGACCACATATTATCTAAATAGCAATGGAAAGGCCAATAGTCTTTTTGGGGATGGAAGTTTGACCAATACCAAACCCGCCAATAAAAATATTCCCGATGCATTTACGTACGACCCCATGAATCCTGTAAAATCCTATGGAGGAAATGTTTGCTGTACCGGGAACGCTGTAGAGGGCGGTTCTTTTGACCAACGGGCGATGGAGACCCGAAACGATATTTTGATTTACACCACCGATCCCCTGAAAGAAGATACAGAGGTAAGTGGGTTCATAGAATCGACATTGTATGTTTCATCAGATGTAAAGGATACTGATTTCACCATCAAACTCATCGATGTTTACCCTGATGGAAGGGCCTACAATTTGGATGAGACCATACAACGCGTTCGGTATAGGGAAGGGTACGATAAAGAGGTGTTCATGAAGAAGGGCAAGGTATATAAGGTAGATTTAACACCTATGTCAACCAGCAACCTATTTAAAAGGGGACATCGAATCCGGATTGAAATATCCAGCAGTAATTTTCCGAGATTTGCGAGAAATCTGAATACGGGAGGTAATAACTATGATGAAAATGAAGGGGTCGTGGCCCATAATAAAGTATATCATTCAAATAAATATGCGTCTCAAATTAGGCTTCCAATAATCAAAAGGAAATGATCGTTCCGATTTTTCAATGGAGAGTTGAAGGTAATTCACAATCGGAATTGATTTTAATATATAACAACATTTGTTGCTAGAAACTAACAAATATCATGTTATTCAATAGTATGTAATTCTAGATTTGTAAATACAACTAAAACCAACATTCCATGAAAATATACGATGACAAGCACATTAAAAATGTAGTTCTGGTAGGGGCACATAATTCTGGAAAAACGACACTGGCCGAGACGATGCTGTTCGAGGCCGGATTAATAAATAGACGGGGTAGTGTAGAAAATTTCAATACGGTTTCCGATTATCACGAGATAGAGCACGAAAGGGGAAATTCTGTATTTGCCACTCCTATGCACACAGAATGGCGACAGTATAAAATAAATATCATTGACACACCAGGATTAGACGATTTCATTGGTGAGATTATTTCGTCTATACGCGTGGCAGATACTATCGTTACGGTATTAAATGGACAATATGGCCTTGAGGTAGGTACTGAGATTATTTGGAATTATATTGATAAGTACCAAAAGCCCACATTATTCGTAATTAACCAAATTGACCATATAAATGCGAATTTCGATACCAGTTATAATAGCCTCAAGGATTTAGTAGGTAATAATGTAGTTAAGATCCAATACCCATTGGTTGTCGATGGTGCCCAATGCATTATTGATGTGTTGAAAATGAAGATGTATAAATTTTCAGCTGATGGGGGTAAGCCCGAAAAGCTTCATATTCCTGATGACCAAAAAGAATTGGCGGATCAATTGCATAATGAACTAGTAGAGAAGGCGGCGGAAAATGATGAAAAACTCCTAGAACTCTTTTTCGAAAAGGGAACCTTGAATGAAGATGAAATGCGTCAGGGAATTAAAGCAGGAATGTTGAATCATGAAGTATTCCCCGTATTTTGTACATCTGGCCTCATGGATATGGGTAGTGGTCGACTTATGGGATTCATTGATAATGTTGCGCCCTCGGCTGCCGATTTAAAACCTGAGCAAACCGTTGAAGGAGATACCCTGGTCCGTAAAAAAGAAGCTCCGACAGCTCTTTTTGTTTTCAAAACAATACACCAACCCAACCTAGGACAGATAACCTTTTTCAAAGTAAAATCGGGAGAAGTCAACCAGAATGATAAATTGGTGAATTCCAGGAACGAAGAAACTGAAATCTTGAACCAGCTTTTCATAATGGATGGGAAGAAACGAGAACCCGTATCAAAACTTACTGTTGGGGATATCGGGGCAACCTTAAAACTAAAATACACCGAAACCAATGATACATTGCATAAAGCTGGAAAGCCAATGGCAATAAAACCCATCCAATTCCCGGAACCAAGAATCAGAAAATCAATTTCTGCTGTAAACAAAAAAGAAGAAGAGAAGCTG
Source organism: Maribacter sp. (assembly GCA_023141835.1). Taxonomy (GTDB): domain Bacteria; phylum Bacteroidota; class Bacteroidia; order Flavobacteriales; family Flavobacteriaceae; genus Maribacter_A. The sequence continues at coordinate 13,521 of JAGLKG010000170.1, forward strand.
AGTGATGCATTGAAAAAAGTCCATAGTCAAGATCCAACTGTAGATATATCATATTCCAAAGAGTTAAAACAATTGATATTGGGTTGTCAAGGAGAATTGCACCTTGCAACGGTAAACTGGACACTAAAGAACATTTATGGCATTGAAGCTAAGTTTGAACAGCCTAGAATTGCCTATCGAGAAACTATTCAACGTTCCTCCAATGCAAGTTACAGACATAAAAAACAATCTGGCGGAGCGGGCCAATTTGCACAAGTACATATGAAAATTGAGCCTTGGTATGAGGGTATGCCAGAGCCCGAAGGATTTAATCTCCGAGGGAAAGAAGAAATTGAATTACCGTGGGGAGGTAAGTTGGTGTTTTACAATTGCATTGTGGGTGGGGTCATAGATGCCCGTTATTTACCATCGATAATGAAGGGGATTTTGGATGTTATGGAATCAGGGCCATTAACTGGGTCTTATGTTCGTGATGTAAGGGTAATGGTATATGACGGTAAAATGCACTCGGTTGATTCGAATGATATCTCATTCAAAATTGCTGGCGCACATGCCTTTAAGGATGCCTTTCTAAATGCCAATCCCAATTTATTGGAACCTGTTCAAGAACTAACAGTCAAGGTGCCCGAAGAAATGGTGGGTAATGTTATGACCGATCTTCAATCCCGAAGATCAATCATTCAAGGGATTGATACCAATGAGCATTTTCAAATATTAAAATGTACTGTTCCTGCTGCAGAACTATATGGTTATTCGACCAATTTAAGATCAATGACTCGAGGAAGGGCAACCTTCAGCTCGATATTTTCGTCATTTCAAGCCGTCCCAACCAATATACAGAAAGGTTTGGTAAAATAGTAGAAAGATGAATTTCTGCCAGCTTAAATAAAGAGGACTTGCCTTTAAAAGGCAAGTCCTCTTTTGCAAATATGTTAACCTTAATTTTTTGTTGATCCTTTTTGGAAAACTGTCCTAAGTACGAAGTTTAAGAAGTCCATAAGAAATTATTCTTTATCCAATTCCTCGAGGAGAGCCTCATGTGTTTCTATGCGTGTATAAAGTCGCCCCCCAAGATTAACGATAGGTGCCTTTAAGGAGTCTAGGTGTGTACCACTTCCAAAAGAACGTTGAAGCTGATTTTTCATTTCTAAGTTTTCACTCAATTTATGTGCGGCATATATATATCTTCCATTGGACAATTGGTGTAACAAACTATCGCAGGAGATACAACCTGTTGGAACATACACTGTGATTTGTTTCCGGGGTTTGACCTGTATCTTTTCAAATGCCTTTTTTAAAGCCCTCCTAGATAGACTATCATTGATATAAAGGTCATACGTATAAGAAGGTGTTTTTCCTCTAAGTAACACTAAAGTCTTTAAATGTACTTTGGTGGCGGATGGAACCCGTACTAATCGAGGTTTGGCCTTACTCTGCCTAAAATTTGTCCCCGTTACAGTGATCATTACATCGTAGTCCTGCATACTTTCATTTATGGCATATAAGGCCAGTCTATTCGGAATTTTTTTCTCTATAATCTTTATTGGCTTTACCTGTGCGTTTATTGTTTTTAGAAATAATAGTAGCAATAAGGATAGTTTAATTTTTAGCATGCTTAAGTGGTATTGGCATATAGTATCAACGTACAATTCCCGTAAGGAAATCAGTTTTGATTACCTTAAAAAGAATATTGCAAATAATTAATAACAGAATAGTTATTACTTTATTCCTTGTTCTATATTAAATTAATTAAGGTTAGGATTTGGATTTGATGCCTCCCGTCTTGGATTTGATGTTGTTCTCTGAATTAGTTTCTTCGGTCATGAGAAAGTTTTTTACAGTTGTTATAATTACTATATTAGTGAAAATAACAATCAAAACCAAGGACTAAGCCGGCCTTTTCAAGTATTGAATGGCTATTCATTTTGTGAAATGAAATTAAAAAAATTCATTAAAGAGTGCCGAGATAAGGAAGTTTTTAAAAACCTTTCTATATATATTGTTAGTAGTTGGGTCCTGTTACAAGTAGTTTCTTTAATAGCTGAGCCACTTAATTTTCCAAAAAAAACACTCAGCTATACGTTGATTTTACTACTTATCGGCTTTCCATTGTACATCTATTCTGTTTGGAAGTTTCAACTTGCAAATACGATCAAAAAAAAACCTTTGTTAAATGCAGATGGTTTGCCTGTTCCAGGAAAGTATACCAAAAATTCATTTAAAAAATTATATTTTGCTTTTCTTAGTCTTATCGGACTTCTCTCGTTCTCAGCCGTTTTATATATTGTGCAAAAGAATTTTAGTCAAAATTCAAATTATTCTGATTTTAATGTTGGTGATAAAATTGCAGTATTGGTTTTTGATAACAATACAAATACCGATGACTATGAAATTGCTGGTAAAATGGCGGCGGATTGGATTATCCATGGGATTACCCAAAACAGGGTAGGACAAGTAATTTCTCCTGAAATCATTGAAGATTACTCAGAGGTTTTAAAAGCTTCTCTAGTGCCATCAAATAAAAAAGACATTCTAACGGATTACTTAAAACCCTCAAAAATCATTAAGGGAGAATATTATTTGAACAATAATCGTCTTTTATTTCAATGTTCTATTACTGATGAAATTATGAATGAAACCCTTATTTCATTCAAGCCGGTAGAATGTGATCCTAACGCCCCTTTAGACTGCATAGAAGAGCTAAAACAACGTATTCTTGGATACCTCATAATAGAGGACGATGACAGTCAAAACCTGCAGGAAATGCCCCCAAAATACGAAGCCTATCAATATTTGTTACAAGCTAAGAAATTGCAATATAAAAATGATAAGGAACATTTAAGATTACTAGATAAGGCTATTGCCGTAGATAGTACATATTTTGAGCCTAAAACATATAAATTAGTATATTATTATAACGTAAATAATTATGCCGCTGCAGATTCTTTGCTAAGGGATTTACTAATTAGTACTGAGACCAATGATAGACAAAGGAATCTATATAACTTATATGAAGCATTACTTCTAGGTAATAATAAAAATGTATTTAGGTACTATCAGAAAGAATATAATTACGCTCCTATAGATATGGAGATTAACTCTAGTATGATGTCGATTGCCCTTCAATTTGTAAACCAACCAATGGTAATTGATTCTATATATCAAGAAATTGATATGAAAGGAATGGATCTTTTGAATTGTAATTATTGTGAAGATCGGTACTATATTAAGGCATTGGCCGATATTGAATTTCAAAATTATAGAAAGGCCATAGATTTATTGAGTCCATTTAGTAAGGAACAAGGATTTGAAAAACTAAAAAGAGTTCTTATAAGAGCCCATAATAAACTTGGAAATTTTGCGATTTCAGATAAAATTCTATCTGAAATTCAAATAACCTCAAAGGAAAATAAATGGTTGGAAATGTTCTTGTTCAATGCCAAGGATCTTCTGGTTGAAGGTAAGATCAATATGGCTAATATCTATTTAGATAAAATAATAAATGCTGTAGAACAAGCCCCAGATACGGTAAGGACCAAAAAAAACAAAATATTAGCGGAAAGCCTATTTTTTAAAGGAGAGTACGTTAGAGCAGAATTGATACTACAAGAGGTATTGAATGTGCAATCAGATCTTATGGAACATAATGCCATGTTGGCCATAACTTATCAAAGAAATGGAAAAACGATCAAAGCACAAGAACAACTTGACAAATTAGAAAACCTAAGGGGGGAATATCAATACGGTAGTGTTGATTATGCGTTGGCCCAATATTACGCAGCTATTGAGAATGAAGAAAAAACCATGAATTATCTGATAAAGGCGGTTGCGAGTGGACGATGGTATGGCCCCACATCATTTCAAAATGATCCTTTATTTAAATTTTACGTTCAAAGTGAGGCATTTAAAAAAGTCATGATTTTTTCGTATTAAATCAAACCTTTTGATAATCAAGAGAAAAAGTATCATTCCTAATAAACAATTAAAATTTTCAGTAACACCTATTTGCAAAGCACTTAAATATCATGAGTAAACTAAAAAATGCCCATGCCCTGATTATCGGAACAGAATATGACGATGGTTTAAACACGAATGGAGATGCCGAAGACATTGCAAGAATTCTTAAAGATCAAACCATTTCTGGCTATCCTACCAAAAATGTAATGCTTATTAAAGGTAAGCAAGCTAATCGAAAGGGGATACTTAAAGCATTTGACGAACTTATAAAGGTAACTGATGGAAATTCATCGGTTTTTCTATATTATTCTGGACATGGCGGAGATTATACTTATGAAGAAACGAAACAACGTGTTTTTTATTTTTGCCCATACGGCTTTGGTATGGAACCACAAATTCCTATTGAGGAAGCTGAAAAAGTGTGGATAAAAGCAGATGAAATCAAAGAGAAAATAGGTATGCTGAAATCAAAGCGCCTAATATTCTTTCTAGATTGTTGTCATTCGGCAGGACTTACAATGGGAGGGTTAAATGTAATAAAGCAAACAAATTCAACAAGCCAAAAATTTAAGAAAGCATCCGGACTTGCTCAAAAAGTGGATAATGAAAGAGGCATTTCTATAGTTTCCTCCTGCAATGAAGACCAGTTGTCGTATCAATTAGAGGATGATAAAAATAGTCTTTTTACAAAATGCTTGTTAGAGGCCATCACTGGAGTCCACTTAAAAAGTGTTGAAGAGCCTTATATACGAATAATGGAAGTATCTTCTTATTTAATGCGAGAAGTCCCTAAAAGATTAAAAGAATTTGGGGTAGACCAGAAGCCCTATGCGAATTTACAGATGTATGATAATTTTATATTGAGCTATGTGCCTAAAAGTGTTAGGGCCAAACTGGGTATAAAGGAGCCTAGTGAGGCCCCTGAACCTATTAAGAAGGGGCAAAAGGACGTTAAAACGTCATTCAGAGAAACGAAAGGGGCCAATAACCTTCTTTTATTCATTCATGGATTTTCAGGTGAAGCCGCAAATACTTTTGGAAGCATTCCTGACATGTTGATGAAAGATTCGAAGATGGATGGTTGGGATATGAAGCCCTTTGGTTATTCTCAATATGTAACTCCGGAAATGGGTAAAGATATCTGGGCAGGAATCGAGGATATCGATAGAATTTCGGATTATTTAAGCACATCCGTAAAATATAAGTTTGATAAATATGATCGGATCGCAATCGTGGCCCACAGTCTTGGAGGGTTGATTGCCCAAAGAGCAATTTTAAATTTCAAAGAGGAATTTCAAAATAAGATATCACATTTAATATTACTAGGAACGCCCAGCAATGGGGTTGAACCAGTTAAACTTGAAAAGCTATGGAATAATAAATATCAGCAGATGAGTAGTGAAGGCAATTTTATCACTTCATTAAGAAAGGATTGGAAAAACAAATTTGAAGAGGAATACCCCTTTAAATTGAAGGTTGTGGCATCTACCAATGATGAATTTGTTACCATTGATTCCTGTTATGCACCCTTTGGAAAAGACCATCAGGTAACTATTGACGGAAAGCATTTATCCATGGTAAAACCTGAAAACGAAAATGACGACTGTTATGGCCTTATCCTGAATACACTTACAGATACAGAGTTTGCAAACAAGTATTCGAATAGTGAGGAAATAAATATTGCCCTTGGTAAATACGATGTAGTGGTAAAGCAATTATTACCTAAAAAAGACGCATTAGATAAAAATGGGCTGAAACGGCTTGTTTTTGCACTTGAGGGCCTTGATAGAAGAGATGAAGCTTTGAAAATTCTTGATGAACATCCCAGTGCCCAAGAAGATACTGATCTTATGGGTATCATTGGAGGCAGATATAAACGTGCCTATCTAAAGTTCCCTTCCAAAAGCGATGGGGAGGCCGCCTTTGTTTATTATGACTTGGCCCTGGAAAAGTCTGCTACCAAGAAGAATTACGGACAAATCTACTACCATGCTATCAATTTGGCTTTTCTCAGTATCGTTGTTGAAAATGACAAAAAAAAAATGTGCGCCTATGCCAAACAAGCATTGGCTGCCACAGCGAAACGCGATGATGACCCGTGGAAAGATGCTACCATAGCTGAAGCCAATTTGTATTTAGGAAATTTTGATAAAGCCAAGGAATTTTATATAAAAGCCGCTGAAAAGTCAGGAATTAGGGAAAAAATATCGATGCATCTCAATGCATATGCCGGTTATACAGCTTTAAAGCAGACAAATAATCCTGAAAATGATTTTATAAAATTCTTAAAAAAACACTTTTTGTCATAACATTAAAATATTGCACTAAAATGCGCTCATTTAGACCGAATAAGGTACCTGATTTGGAATTTAAGGAAGCGATTAAAAAACCCTTTCGCATTAAATGTGTGCAAATTCATGAGCCATTTATGGTAGAAACGATGGAAGGCACTTTGCAAGGAAAGGCGGGAGATTGGCTCATGGTAGGAGTTAACGGGGAAATGTATCCTATTGATCAGGATATTTTCCGGAAAACATACGACCTGTGCATCTAATTGGTTGAAGCACGTCTATAGAATGCTATACTTCAAATCAAGTTTTTTAATCCCATGTTTGTGAGCTGTATGATGAACTTGCAGCTGAAAAACCAAGTGGAGTGTTTAACTTGTAATTTAACAAAACTATTCTTACCTTTAAAAGTAATCCGATCCTCGTTGGACTTTTGTCAGTTCTTATTTTATAACTATGTAATTGCATACGGACTAACACCAACTATTTAAATATTCGGCATAATACTATATCGTAAATAAAACAATTTTCAATCTTGGCATACATCATGGAAACCATTCTGCCCTAACGTATTTTGGGTCTCCATCGTTTTGAATTAGGCAGTATTGATTCTTGGTCACTTGGAAGATTTAGGAAATTTTAGTTCATGAAAGAACGGAAGACTCCAAGCTGTTATTTTGAGAGTATTTTTATCTCTTTGGGGCACTAGTACCGGTACTATGATTGCAGCAGGATTCACCATAGGGAGTTCTGGCAGTACACTGGCTTTGCATTTATTGCGCTATGACGTCTTAATTGAAAAGAACAAACTTAGTGACCTCGGGTTGTACTTTGAACTAGATAAAATATACTCTTTGCAGAAAATGGATGAAACTAAGAATAAAGACAACACTTTTTATTAATCTTGATGAACAATATAATGGTAGATTTAAAACTTGGTAATTTCGATTCTGGAAGAATTATAACTAACGAAGACAGAAAAAAATATCTAAGAATGTATCATGGGGATCGTCTTAAGGAACTAACACAAAAAATGCAATTTAGGGATGACGACTTTGGTGTAACACGAGATCTTGTTAAATTAGAAGGATCTGATGTCGCAGAGTTGCAACGTTTTCTATACGAAAAAGGCTTTATGCCAAGAGGAGTTATAGACGGCGTTTTCGATTATGTTACTCAGGCAGCGGTCCGTTTATTTCAGGAATATGTGCGTACAATAGAAAAATTCTCTGACATGAAAGTAGATGGCATGGTTGGTAGAGGAACAATTGACCACATTAAGCGGTGGCAACAGGATATAGAAAAAAAATGCGATTGGGCAAAATGGTCTAAAAATAAGCCAACAGCTGAATTTACCGCATGGATGGCACTATTAGGTAAGGCCAAAAAGGATTATATGGCAAATCCCCATCCTATTTTAAAACAAGTGGAACAGTTTAATAAACCTACGGATACGATTACAAAGGTCAGCGATTGGAGATTCGATCATGATGACGTTCATTTAATTGGCATTCGTGTTGATCAGGACCACTCTAGTAAGGATCGTGAAAATGATGACCTATTTGTACTATTAATAAAAGGTTTGGCATTCAAATTTTGGGGGTCTACGGATCCAAGCCAGAAACAGGCTTACAATAAAATAAAGCAAGAAGGAAGAACAATAAGAGTGAGAAAACCTGATGAAGCTTTTCTTGTAGAGGGACAACATAAATATAAATATGGATGGCATCATGGTACTTACCGAGCCTTGAAACCTTATGGTCCTGGTGTTTTAGTTTATCGGGATCGCAACGATGACAATGCCCTAACAGAGACTGATCTTGAAGTAGGCCTAGACCAAAGCGCTAATAATAGCATTAATATTCACTGGTCTGGGATAGGACTTTCAAATTGGTCTGCTGGCTGCCAAGTGATAGCTGGCCAGAGTTATATCAATCATAATAATGACAGTATTCAATGCATTAAACACGGGGAAAACAATAAAAGAAAAGGGGCGTACAATGTTTTGGCCGACCTCATAGTATGTTATTCCAAAAAAGATGTGGATTATATTTATTATACCCTTGGTAGAGATGGATCTCTGGATTTAAATAGTTTCTTTGGTATTGAAAATTATGTAGCTACAACAATCCAAAAAATGGAGCCTAAGATTGTTTAATTATATTATTGCTAATCCATTAATATTGATTCGAGGATTTTTCTAGTCATTTAAACATAAGGGGATATTTGATGTATGGATTGATTGGCTCGTATATAATAGATTTTATGTACGGCTCCTTATTTTGCCATACCAGGCTATTTGGTCATCTATTCTTTCTTTAAAGTATTCTGCTAAGGTCATTTTCTTATAGTCTGGTTATTCTTTAATTAACTTTTCAAGATAGTTAGGATATTCTGATTTAGATACTCTATTTCTTGTATTTTTATAGATAACCTAAGTTCATTTTAAAATTGAATATTAATTTATAATCGATACTAAGGGTTGCTTATCACTAAAGATTTCATATCGCAATAATGCTCTTTATTATCTCAATAAATACGTATATCACATGATACCACCATTTATTACAGAATTAGTAATTGACAAAGCAATTGAGATTGCCGTTGACATTACACCAAAAATAATTAAGCATCTAAAAGGGGACGGGAAAGGAAAGATAGTAGCATATAGACAAGTGGAGGCACATAAAAGGGCCATAATTTTTATTCATGGCTTTACAGGGAGCCCCACTGAAACTTTTAAAAATATACCAGAACTTATATTAAAGGAAGAAAAATTAAACGGATTCGACATTATTTCCATTGGCTATAGTTCCAGTATTATCCCGGATTTGACAGCCGGTTTTTGGTCTTCAGACCCAGATATAGATAATCTTTCTGAATATTTTAAAACCATAATAGAGCATCAATTAAGCAAATATGACACCTTTGCTATTGTAACCCATAGTATGGGTGGTCTTGTCGCGCAACACGGCCTACTTAAATTATCCGATACCCATTTCAAAAAAGTGAATAATCTAATCATGTTTGGCTCTCCCAGTC
>JAGLKG010000171.1 GCA_023141835.1 Maribacter sp.
AAAAAAAGAGACCATAGAAAGCTAGGGAAAGAATTGGAACTCTTTACTTTTTCTCAAAAAGTAGGCCAGGGTCTACCGCTATGGTTGCCCAAAGGTGCAGCGCTAAGAGAAAGATTAGAGCAATTCTTGAAAAAAGCACAGAAAAAAGCAGGTTATGAAATGGTGGTTACTCCCCATATAGGCCAAAAAGAACTTTATGTCACTTCTGGACATTATGCCAAATATGGAGAGGATAGCTTTCAACCCATTCACACTCCAAAGGAAGATGAAGAGTTTCTGCTTAAACCCATGAACTGTCCACATCATTGTGAAATTTACAATCACAGACCATTTAGCTATAGAGAACTACCAAAGCGCTATGCTGAATTCGGCACCGTATATAGGTATGAGCAAAGTGGTGAACTGCATGGCCTAACCAGGGTCCGAGGATTTACTCAAGATGATGCCCATATCTTTTGTACACCAGAGCAATTGGACCAGGAGTTTAAAAATGTTATTGACCTATCATTATATGTATTGGGTTCTTTGGGTTTTGAGAATTTCAAAGCCCAGGTATCGGTAAGAGGTTTGGATACCCCAGAAAAATATATCGGTTCTGTAGAAAATTGGGAGAAAGCCGAAAAAGCAATAATCAATGCCGCAAAGGAGAAGGGACTTGATTTTGTAATTGAAAATGGTGAAGCTGCTTTTTATGGTCCAAAGTTGGATTTTATGGTTAAAGATGCGTTAGGCAGAAATTGGCAACTAGGAACCATACAGGTCGATTACAACTTACCGGAGCGTTTTGACCTTACCTATAAAGGTAGTGATAATGAACTACATAGACCTGTAATGATTCACCGGGCACCCTTTGGCAGCATTGAACGATTTATTGCACTTCTATTAGAGCACACGGGAGGAAATTTCCCATTATGGCTGGTTCCTGAGCAGGCAATTATACTACCTGTGAGCGAGAAACATGAAAAATATGCAGAAAAAGTTTTAAATTCCTTGGAAAATAACGAAATTCGCGCCCTCATTGATAACAGGAATGAAACTGTTGGGAAGAAAATACGGGAGGCTGAAATGAACAAAACACCATTCATGCTAATCGTAGGTGAAAGTGACGAAGAGAATAGTACAATTTCTGTTCGAAAACATGGAGGTGATGATTTAGGTGCTGTAAGCGTACAAGATTTCGTCAACTTGGTCACTAAAGAAATAAATAGTACCTTAAAGTCGTTTTAAAATTTGAAGTTTAACTTAAAAAAATAAGTCATAGCAATACGAAAGAGATTTAGGCCCCAACCTAGGAGAGAAAACAAAAATCCCCATAAAATCAATGAAAGGATTATTTCGCCCAATGTAAGATTGGTTGGTGATAATCTGGAAGTAGGTGTTTACACGTTGCCGCAGGCAATGGCCAAATCGGTTGAATTAGGGTTGGACTTGGTGGAGATATCACCGAAAGCAGATCCTCCTGTTTGTAAGATCATTGACTATAAGAAATTTCTTTACGAGCAAAAGAAGCGTGAGAAGGTGATGAAGGCCAAGGCTTCAAAGGTGATAGTCAAAGAAATTAGATTTGGCCCGAATACGGATGACCATGATTACGAATTTAAAAAGAAGCATGCCGAGAAGTTCTTGAAAGACGGCGCCAAACTAAAGGCGTATGTATTCTTTAAAGGACGTTCGATCGTGTATAAAGATCAAGGTGAAATATTGTTGCTCAAACTGGCATCGGAATTGGAAGATTTAGGTAAAGTCGAGCAAATGCCAAAGTTGGAAGGTAAGCGTATGACCATGTTCATTGCTCCAAAAACAAAAAAATAATATTTGGTATAAGCCATTAAAAATGGTTGAAATCAAATCAAAAGATACTGAATCCTGCCTGCAAAATGCAGGCAGTTTCAGCATAAACAAGTGAGATTAACATAAATTAGGAAAAATGCCTAAACAGAAAACAAAGTCTAGTGCCAAAAAGCGTTTTAAGCTTACGGGTACCGGTAAAATCAAAAGAAAGCACGCTTTTAAGAGCCACATTCTTACAAAGAAGTCCAAAAAGCGTAAGCTAGCGTTAACACACTCAACATTGGTTCACCAATCAGATGTTAACAGTATTAAAGAACAATTACGTTTAAAATAATTGTCCTTTACGGTAATTAATCATTAACCCTGGAGTTAGGCCATAAAAAAAGTGTCTTTCATAGACCGCCTACTACAAAACAATTAAAATTATGCCAAGATCAGTAAATGCAGTAGCTTCAAGAGCTAGACGAAAAAAAGTGATGAAGCAGGCCAAAGGTTACTTTGGAAGACGTAAAAATGTCTGGACAGTAGCCAAGAATGCGGTTGAAAAAGCAATGCTTTATGCTTACAGAGACCGAAGAAACAAAAAGAGAACCTTCCGAGCTCTTTGGATTACCCGTATCAATGCAGGTGCCCGATTACACGGAATGTCTTACTCTCAATTCATGGGAAAAGTAAAAGCCAATAATATTGAGTTGAACCGAAAGGTTTTAGCTGATTTGGCCATGAACCACCCAGACGCTTTCAAAGCAATTGTGGAGAAAGTAAAATAGATTATAAAAATAATTATCTCACTGAAAAAATCCGATTCGAATGAATCGGATTTTTTTGTTTCCTTAAACCCACCTAAACCAATTATTCAATCAAAAACCGACATCAAGTTGATTCGTTTAGCTTCCGAAGGCAGTGATTACCAAATTTCTTCCCGACGCACGGTTTCTATGCTCGCATAAATAAATACCTTGCCAAACCCCCAAATTAAGTTTTCCATTGGTAATTGGTATCTGTACAGAAGAACCCAAGAGAGATGCTTTGATGTGGGCGGGCATATCATCAGGTCCCTCATAAGTATGTAGATAATAAGGAGCATTTTCAGGCACCGTAACATTCATGTGACTTTCGAAATCTTCCCGCACTGTAGCATCAGCATTTTCATTGACGGTAAGACTGGCTGAAGTATGTTTGATGAATACCTGCAACATACCTCTTTCGATTCTACCAATATCTACAAGGCCGTTCGTAACTTCATTGGTAATCAAATGAAAACCCCTCGGAAAAGACCTGAGTTGAATTTCTTTCTGATATAATTTCATGTTACTTGGCTTTTTTTACGTTTCAGTCATAAATTTTATGAAGATAATCTTTATTATTTAACGATATCAAATACCTTTGCTGCTTATATTTTTTTAAATGGATCTATCCCAAGTAAAAATGGTGGTGACCGATATGGATGGCACCTTACTCAATTCTCATCATCAAGTAAGTAATCGATTTTTTGAGCAATTTAAAGAGCTCAAGAAAAGGAACATTCAATTCGTAGCTGCAAGTGGAAGGCAATATGACAGTATTGTCAACAAACTTTTTCCTATTAAGGATGATATTATTGTCATTGCGGAAAACGGAAGTTTTGCCATGCAGAAAGGACAGGAGTTATTGTCTACCCCACTTCAGAATACCGCTAAGAATTCCATATTGGATAGTATCGATGGTCTGACTGGCATTCACCCCGTACTTTGTAGCAAGAATAAGGCATATCTATTGGGTTCTTCATCGGAGTTTGTTAATAAATTAAAAGAGTATTACACTGAATTTGAGATTTTGGACAATCTCAAAGCGTTTGATGGTGAAGTCATGAAAATTGCTATTTATCATTTTGAGGATTCTGAAAAATACATCTACCCGGCGGTAAAGCATCACGAAAACCAACTGAAAGTGAAAATTTCGGGCCAAAACTGGGTTGATATATCTGACTTAAAAGCGCACAAAGGTTATGCACTGCAAAAATTACAGCATCAATATGATATTGGAGCTCATGAAACCATGGTTTTTGGTGATTATAACAATGACCTGGAGATGTTGGCACTGGCCGATTATAGCTTTGCCATGCAGAATGCACATCCTAATGTAAAGAAAGCAGCTAATTACTCAACAGAGAGCAATGATAATTTTGGAGTAGAGCGCATTTTGGAAAAACTTCTGGAATACTAATTACGTCTTTTGTTTTTTCTTTCTTGCTGCAGGAAACAAAACATTGTTCAATATTATACGATATCCTGGAGACGTGGGATGTAGTTCCAATTCCGTTTTTGGGTCCCCTACCCTATGCTGATAATCCTCAGGGTCATGCCCTCCATAAAAAGTAAAAAAGCCCTTCCCCTTTATACCATGGATATACCGTGCTTCACCATTGATTTTATTTTCACCCAATATCAAAACGGTTGGTTTTATTTCATTTCTGGCAAACGAAGTTGTTTGCCCCATAAAACCCTTGACCAATGCCGTATGGTTCTGACACAACATGGTAGGAACCGGATCCCACTTCGCTGAAAAGTCCATTAGGGTAAAATAATCTGATTCCTTAGGGACTTCACCACGTTTACTGGTCATATCTATAGAGGAAAATTCATAGCGCAATGGGCTACGTTCCAAGGTGAAATCGGTAAACGCAAAAGTTTTACGATAGTCTAATCTACTTTGGTAGTTTGCATCGGAAGGGTCATCATCGAACATGGGTTCACATATATCCACACCATCAGCTGCAAGGGCTATATCAAAACTATCTGTTGCAGAACACATGGCAAACATAAAACCGCCACCAATTACATAATTCCGGATTTTTAGGGCAACATCCCGTTTCTCTTCCGAAACTTTATTATATCCTAATGTAGACGCCAGTGTTTCTGCCTCTTTTTTCCCTTCAATGTACCATGGTGTGGCCCTATACATTCCATAAAACTTACCGTATTGTCCCGTAAAGTCTTCATGATGTAGATGTAACCAGTCATACAAGACCAATTTATCTCCCAAAACCTCCTCGTCATAAACGGTTATATACGGAATCTCGGCATAGGCCAAAACCATGGTCACCGCATCGTCCCAGGGTTGATTACCTTTTGGGGAATATACAGCAATTTTGGGCGCTTTTTCAAGGATAACAGCCTCTTGGTTTTGAGAGGGACTGCTTATGCCGTCCAAAATGCTTTGTGCCTGGGCATCCGAAATGATTTCAAAAGAAACACCCCGTATTTGGCATTCCTTTCGTATACTTTCCCCATCGGGTAGTAAAAAAGAACCACCTCTATAATTTAATAACCATTGCACCTTTTGTTGTTTAGTGAGCACCCAATAGGTAATTCCATAGGCTTTTAAATGGTTTTTTTGACTTTCAACATCCATCGGAATTAAGATGGAAGAAGCGGAAATGCTTAAAGAATAAAGAAGTAAGAATAAAGAGAAAAGGCCTATACGCATGGAAAATTTGTTGGAATCTTCTTCAAAGTTACGGTAAAAATGGGTATGCTTGATTTAAGGAAAGGTTAAACAGTCTAATTGAACATCACTACTCCTTCAGTAAATCGACCGTTAAGAATTGTAACAGCATTTCTATGTATGAGACCTGAACTAGATTTGATTTTAAAAAGGTACGTCGCTATCATCCGGATTTAAATCATCATTCATTGAACTACCAAACGCTTCGTTGGCATCTGGCAGGTTTTTGGTCAAAAAGGGATTCTCATCGTCTGCATTCATCTTTGATTGAAACTCAAAAGGAGAATCAAAGTCATCTAAATTATCAAATTTACCAAGGTTTCCGATGAATTTCAACCTAATATTATCTAATCCACCATTTCTATGTTTTGCAACAATAAACTCAGCCTGGCCTGCTGTAGGAGTACGTTCCTCATCATCCCATTCATCAATTTTATAATACTCAGGCCTATATATAAAAGAAACTATATCAGCATCTTGTTCAATGGCCCCCGACTCTCTAAGGTCAGAGAGAATAGGCCTTTTACTGCCCCCTCTGGTTTCAACGGCCCTTGATAATTGGGAAAGGGCAATTACGGGTACGTTCAGTTCTTTTGCCAGGGCTTTTAGGTTCCTAGAGATCGTCGAAATCTCCTGCTCACGGTTACCACCTCCTTTTTGACTGCCACCAGCGGTCATTAATTGAAGGTAATCAACGATAATCAGTTTTATACCGTGTTGAGAGGCCAACCTTCTAGATTTTGCCCTTAAATCAAAAATAGATAATGAAGGTGTATCATCTATAAACAAAGGTGCATTTTCAAGAGCTTTTACTTTTACGTTTAATTGCTCCCACTCGTGTTTTTCCAATTTTCCTGTTCTTAACTTTTCTGAAGATAGCCCCGTTTCCGAAGATATAAGTCTAGTGATCAGTTGTACAGAGGACATTTCACAAGAAAAGAACGCGACTGGAATATTATTGTTCACGGCCATATTTCTAGCCATCGACAGGGTTAATGCCGTTTTACCCATACCTGGACGTGCAGCAATAATGACCAAATCACTGGGCTGCCAACCAGAGGTTAGTTTATCAACCTTATCAAAGCCTGTTGGAATACCACTAAGACCCTCTTTATTTGCAATTTCCTCAATGCGTTTTTTAGCCTGAATAACTAAATTTTGGGCAGTTTCGGCAGAGCGCTTCAAGTTGCCTTGGGTAACATCATACAGTTTGGATTCTGCATTATCCAACAAATCGAACACATCGGTGCCTTCATCATAGGCATCTTCTATTATTTCGTTTGAAATTTTTATTAGGCTCCTTTGAATATATTTTTGAAGTATAATACGGGCGTGAAACTCAATGTGGGCAGATGATGCCACTTTTTGAGTCAATTTTATCAAATAAAAATCGCCTCCAACAGATTCCAGTCGCGCATCTCTCTTTAATTGAGAAGAAACGGTTAATAAATCGACTGGTTCAGAGGTTTCGAACAATTTAAAAATCGCTTCATAGATAAATCGGTGGGCATCCTTATAAAAGACATCGGGGTGTAAGATATCTATTACTTCATCTACCCCTTTTTTATCAATCATCATTGCCCCAAGCACAACTTCCTCTAAATCAACAGCTTGAGGGGGTATTTTACCTCTCTCAAGATTGATTATCCTGGATTTGTCTATCTTACGACCAACAAGTGGCTCGGGTTTTTCCATAGCTACGAAAGTATATAATTAACCTTAAGTTAAGGTGACATTGCGAAGTAACTATATCAACCATTATTAACATTTAACCTGTTGATAAGTTACAAAATCTGTTAATAACAGAAAAAAAAAGCGGGTTGGAATCTCAAAATTTTACAGACCCTACTGAAAACGCCAGCTAGCCATTAAAAACTCCCATATTCGCATATTTATCCATACGCGATTCGACCAATTCTTTTGGTGATAACTTTTTCAATTCTTGGTAATGGGTAGAAATTTTGCTTTTTACCAAATCAAAGGTCTTTTCTCGATTCCTATGCGCACCTCCATCAGGTTCACGTACAATTTCATCGATAAGCTTTAACCTTTTCATGTCTGGCGCAGTAAGTTTTAAAGAATCTGCTGCCTGTTCTTTGTACTCCCAACTTCTCCATAAGATTGAGGAACATGATTCAGGTGATATTACAGAGTACCAAGTGTTTTCGAGCATAAGAACCCGATCTCCCACTCCAATGCCCAATGCACCCCCGGAAGCTCCTTCACCAATTATTGTTACGATGATAGGTACTTTTAATCGGGTCATTTCCAAAATATTTCTGGCAATTGCCTCTCCTTGTCCACGCTCTTCGGCCTCAATACCTGGATATGCACCTGGTGTATCTATCAAGCATACCACTGGAATGCCAAATTTTTCAGCGGATTTCATAAGACGTAAAGCCTTCCTATAACCCTCCGGATTGGCCATACCGAAATTACGATATTGCCTTGTTTTTGTATTATAGCCCTTTTGTTGGCCAATGAACATAAAACTTTGATCTCCTATTTTTCCCAATCCACCGACCATGGCCTTATCGTCCTTTACATTTCGATCCCCATGAAGCTCCAAAAAAGTATCCCCGCAAATAGCTTTGATATAATCCATTGTATAGGGCCTATTAGGATGCCTGGAAAGTTGAACCCTTTGCCAAGCTGTTAGGTTCTTATAAATATCTTTGCGGGTTTCAGTAAGTTTCTTTTCAATCTGCCTGCAGGTCTCGCTTACGTCAACATCGCTCTCCTCTCCGATGATCGTACACTTATCCAACTGATCTTCGAGTTCTTTTATAGGCATTTCAAAATCCAAATATTCCATGATTTTGGTAGGTTTTGTTAGTTTGATTGGACAAATATAAAACAATAAAATGTAGGTGAAAGTAATTCTTTCGTTTAGCGTTTGGCATTCTGCAAAAGGTAAAAAGCCAAAAGGCCAAAAACAATGTTGGGTATAACCACAGCCATTATTGGTGAAAAACCAGCCTGCTCAGCCAAAGTACCAAAAACCTTATCGAAAAAAATATAGATAAATGCCACGCCAATTCCAAAAGCAAGGTTTATTCCCATGCCCCCCCTTCGTTTGACCGATGAAACCGCAACGGCAATCACGGTAAGTATGAAAGCTGTAATGGGCAAAGCCCATCTTCTATATTTTACAAGCACATAGTTATTAATATTAGAGGCGCCTTTTCTCTTCTGATTCGCTATAAATTTATTCAGCTCAAAAAGATTTTTTGTCTCTGCAATGTACGATACCGGGGTTAGGTCATCTATCTTAAAAGCAAACAAGGTATCCAGCCTATTTTTAGTTTCAATAATTGCTGAATCACCTACCATTTTGCGCTTTTTATACCTAGTAAGCCGGTACAAGCTGTCCTTTGGAATCCATCTAATATCATCTGCCGATATTTTAAAATCCAAGGTGTTGTCATCATTGAATCTTTCAAATGTAAACTTCTTTGCATTCTGCCTGGCAGGGTCAAAACGACTTACATAAATAAAATCATTCTCGCTGAGTTGATTGAAAATGTTACTTGTGATTCGGTCTTGTTTACCTTTCTTCAAGTATTTAAATTTAAACTCATTATACCCTATACTAGCATTGGGAACAATAAACATTGCCATAACCAACATTACCAACGCCACAATGGAAGCGCCAATAAAATAGGGTCTAAGAAACCTGTTGTAAGAAACACCAGAACTTAAGATCGCAACAATCTCTGTATTACTGGCCAATTTGGAAGTGAAGAATATTATCGACAAAAACAGGAAAATAGGAAAAAGAAGACTCCCTATATATATGGTAAAATTAACATAGTAAATAACTATTTCGTTCGTTGGCGCATCATTGTCGATCATTTTGCCAATTTGCTCGGCAAGATTGGCCATTATGCCAATAGGAATGAAAAGCAACAGCATTACTGCAAAGGTGATCAAATAACGTTTTAATATGTATTTGTCTATAATGTTCAACCCTATAATCTTTTATCCATTTGTTTAACCATCTTATTTTTCCATGTAGTAAAATCTCCATCTAAAATATGCTTTCTGGCCTCACGAACCAACCAAAGATAGAATCCCAGATTATGAATTGTGGCAATCTGCTTGCCTAAATACTCATTCGCCGCAAACAAATGTCGTAAATATGCCTTTGAATATTCCTTATCAACAAAAGTGGTTCCCATTTCATCGATAGAAGAAAAATCATCCTCCCATTTTTTGTTCTTTATATTAATGGTACCCTGTGCTGTAAAAAGCATTCCGTTTCTAGCGTTTCGTGT
>JAGLKG010000172.1 GCA_023141835.1 Maribacter sp.
CACAATCGAACATATCAATACCCAGAGCTATGTTTTCCAAGATATTTATAGGTGTCCCTACACCCATGAGATATCTAGGTTTGTCTTCCGGTAATATTTCACAGACCACCTCGGTCATGGCATACATTTCTTCTGCCGGTTCACCAACCGAAAGTCCACCAATCGCGTTTCCTTCAGCCCCTGCATTTGCAATATATTCAGCCGATTGCTTACGCAAGTCAGTGTAGGTAGATCCTTGTACTATAGGGAAAAATGTTTGGGAATAATTATAAGCCAATGGTGTTTTTTCAAGATGTGTAATACAACGATCCAGCCATCTATGGGTCATGTGCATAGAACGTTTGGCATAGTTATAATCACAGGGATATGGGGTACATTCATCAAAGGCCATAATTATATCCCCCCCTATTACACGTTGTATTTCCATCACGTTTTCGGGTGTGAACATGTGCAATGAGCCATCGATATGCGACTTGAACTTTACTCCTTCTTCTTTGATTTTTCGATTGGCGGAAAGAGAATATACTTGATAACCACCACTATCCGTCAAAATATTACGGTCCCAACCCATGAATTTGTGCAAACCGCCTGCCTGCTGTAATATTTTTGTTTTTGGTCGTAAAAACAAGTGGTATGTATTACCGAGTATAATATCGGGGTTTATTTCTTCCTTCAGTTCTCTTTGATGTACCCCTTTTACCGAGGCCACTGTGCCTACGGGCATAAAAATAGGAGTTTCGATTGTACCATGGTCAGTAACCATTGTACCAGCGCGGGCTTTGCTCTGGGGGTCTGTATTTTGTAAGGTAAAGTCCAAATCTTAGATTAAAATGGCAAATATAATCAACTGCCCTACATAAAGTCCTTAACAAAAAAATAAAGTTTTCGATTCCACGATATAAATATCAAGGGTTATGGACTCCTCTTCATCACGGAATGACCCTTGGAATTGTCCAAATATCGAATGCTGATCAAAGGATACATCGATTTCGTTGACAAACAATAAAGGCCTATGAACGTCGTTCTTTGAGTAGTGGGTCAAAATTAAAAATGGTATCGTTTTTGATACCAAGGGATTATTAAAAACGAACATATTATGAAGAAATCACTTTTAATGGCAGTTTTTGCTTTGGTTAGTTTAACTGCATTTGCACAAAAAGATTCTGGATTCGGTATTAAAGGCGGACTTAACTACAATGCCAATGGCGATTATTTTGACGCCGCCGAAGATGCCTACAAAGACCCCAGTAGAAATGTGGGCTACCATATTGGTTTATTCGGGAAATTAGGAAATCGATTCTACGTACGTCCTGAATTGGTGTATACCAAAACAAAATCTGATTATGATGGGGAGAGCTTTGATATGAGTAAATTAGATGTACCTGTACTTGTTGGCACCAAGATCATTGGTCCATTGCATGTCTTTGCAGGTCCCGCTTTTCAGTATATATTGGATTCTGAATTTGAAGGAATCAGCAGCAATGAAATTGAAAGCGACTTTACAGTAGGCCTTCATATTGGTGCCGGAGTAAACCTGGGCAAATTAGGTGTTGATGTACGATACGAAAG
Organism: Maribacter sp.; assembly: GCA_023141835.1. Taxonomy (GTDB): domain Bacteria; phylum Bacteroidota; class Bacteroidia; order Flavobacteriales; family Flavobacteriaceae; genus Maribacter_A. The sequence continues at coordinate 1,570 of JAGLKG010000172.1, forward strand.
AGGTTTTAGCTCTAATGAGGCTAACTTTATCAATAACAATGTAACCGAATTAAATCCCAATAGGGTTGACACCAGACCTGATCAGCTTATTGTAAGTTTATCGGTAGCGTTCTAATTTTAACAAATTGGATATAAAAAAGGCCCTGACGGTACCGTCAGGGCCTTTTTAGTTAGTCTTTTTCGCAACCAACGGGTTAATTGTCATTATCCAGATGATCTTTTATCCCGTCTCCGTCAGTATCCCGGAACGTAACATTCCCAAATTCATCAATATCAATTTCCTCTCTCGTTGGTATACCATCGGCATCATCATCTGTGTCTATATAATTGGGTATAAAAACCGTAGTTTCCGTGTCTTGATCCGTGTTGTCATTGTTCAAATTACCATCACCATTCAGATCTTCAAGAATTGATGGTATGCCATCATCATCAAAATCAGTATCCGGTTCAAAAGACAATAAATCCACTTTAAATATTAAAGGGGTGTATGCAGGGATTATAGATTGTGTGTT
>JAGLKG010000173.1 GCA_023141835.1 Maribacter sp.
TTTTTAGTGAATTACGTCCTTAAATATTCACCTAAACATAGGGTCGGGGGTTCTTTGTATAAGACCTAACAGTCTGTTTTAACCCAAAACCCAAATCTTATGGACAAGAATCTAAAACGCATGGCCACCATGCAACGTATGCAAGTTACAGGCTTGGAATTGTTTTATAAAAACGGATATTACAATACCAGCGTAGACGACATTTTAAAGGAACTTTCGCTTTCAAAAGGAGCCTTTTATTATCACTTTGATTCTAAGGAGGATTTCTTCATCCAAATCATCGAAAATTTATTGGTACGCAAGGTTTACAGTATGCTTATTGAGCCTATTGAAGGTCGCGATAATCCCTTAGAGCTCATTACCAACTGTTTTGAAAATGCATTGGAAACTGCAGTGCACAATGAGTTGGACTTTGGTTTTGTTCTAAACAACTTCATTACAGAATTTAATGGAAGAAATGAGAGAATAATGAAACACCTGAATGACATCCTAAAAATATGGGAGGTTAATTTAGTTTCTGCCATTCAAAAAGGAAAATTCAATGGTCATATTGATAGGCATGTAGATGCTGAAGGTGTTGCTTTATTTCTAATGAGTTCCTATCTAGGCATTCGTACACTTATGGCAGAATCTTCTCCAAGTTCAAGGAAATATAGGTTTATGTCACAATTACGACAGTATTTCAAAGCTTTGGAAATTAAGCAATCAACTTTTTAGCAATCAACTTTACTTTTAATTCAATAGCAATTCAACCTTGTTGAATACATCGTCTGGAAAGATTGTTTCCATAACGTTTTCGTATCCTTTAGGAGCCTTGTTCCCATAAATTGACGTAGGGATCGACGGGTAGATTTCTCTGTCGGAAAGAAGCGCATTGTCCAAATCTTGTCCGAATGGGTAAAAACCGGAATAGGGATGGGTTACACCCCAAAGGGTAACAGTGGGAATGCCGTACATTGCAGCCAGATGTGCATTACCACTATCCATTGAAAGCATTGTATCAAGATTCGATATAAGAGCCAATTCCTCTTCAAAAGAGAGCACTCCTACCATATTGGTACATTGTTGATATTTGTTTTGCCAATCGGCTAGTAGCAGCTTTTCTTTTTGCCCCCCCCCAAATAAAAATATTTTATACTTATTGGTGTTATTTAGATTCTGGATTACATTTTCCATTAAATGCAAAGGGTACATCTTTCCTGAAAAGGCAGCAAATGGGGCTACCCCTAGCCATTTTAAGGTATTGTTCCCAACAAGTTTCAACGCATTGTTCGGCATACCCCTTCTAACTAGGGTGTCGGTCAAAGACAATTTCAAGGGATATCCCAATCGGTCAAATACCTTGGCATAGCGCTCATGGGTTGTTTTCAATGGTTTAAAATCCTTGTTCTTTAATGCAGTAAGGGATTTTTTTTCCTTTCTTCCTTTATCGATTTGAACAACAGGGATTCCAGCAAATTGAAAAAACTGCTTTAGTATTGTACTACGCAGTACATTGTGCAAGTCTGCTACGGCATCTATTTGTAATGGTTCCAGTTCCTTGAAGAGTTTCCAAAGTCCAAAAACACCCTTATGTTTTCCCAAAACTTCAACTTGATACACTTTTACATTGTCGAGTCCCGAGAATATAGGTTGAAAAAAAGCTTTGGTAAGGACTGTGATTTTAAGACCCGGATATGCTTTGGTAAGGGATTTTAAAACTGGAACGGTCATGGCAACATCACCCATAGCAGATAAACGGATTACCAATAGGTGCTTGTTGTTATTCATTGCTTAAAAAAGGAATTTACTTTTGGCCTCGCAGAACAGGGTTAAGTTCGTCATCGTTGTACATTTTCATTTGCTTATAAACCTTCATGTACTTATTTCCCAATTCAATATCGGCCAACAATTGATCTATCGCGATAGAAAGATCAACTCTTTGTTCGAGCAATACATTTAATTTTTGCCTACATTTTTCGACATGATCACCTGAAGCATCTTTGCGATCTACTTCTTCTTGCATGTGGTAAATCTTTAAGGCCAAAATAGAAAGCCTGTCTATGGCCCAAGCCGGACTTTCAGTATTGATAATGGCATTATCCCTGATTTCAACAGACTCATATTTTAGTAAAAAATAGCTGTCTATGTACTCTACCAAGTCTGTCCGGTCCTGATTACTGCTGTCAATTTGCCGTTTTAATAGTAAGGCTTCCTCTGGGTCAATGTCCGGGTCGCGAATAATATCCTCATAATGCCATTGAACTGTATCTATCCAATTTTTACGGTAAAGCAGGTGGGCAATATCGCCTTTCGGATACGAATTTTCAAAAGGTTGGTCTACTTTATCAAGACGATGGTATTTGGCAATACTTTCTTGAAAAATGCGATTGGCAACGGCGCTGAACATGTACTCTGATTTTTTGTAAAGATACCCCTATTTACTTTAAAATCATGCTAGATAAGAACACAATAACTGGAATAAATATAGAAAATATAAGAACAATTTCCTTGATATTGGGGCGCTTAATTGATTCAATATAATTAGTTAGAAGAACGGCTGTTGGGAAAAAAGTAAGCAATATAGGATGAAGTTCTTCGGAGGACACAAAGATATTTATAATCAACCCTATTATGAAATAAAAGATGATCAACCGGGTCGTAACAATTTTGCCAACACCTGGTTTTCCCAATTTTAAAAATGCTAAAACCGACAGAATGAATACAACGATTGTATAAATGATAAGTTTTGAACTATTGATCCAATTCAAATAATACCTAGCGTCGAATTTAATTGAAAATTGATAGTGTTCCGCGATGTACTCCTGATTATTGGTTAGAATCAAAAAAGCGTAGCTCATCATAAACATGGCAAAAATTGCAGCGAAGGGCACTAGCCAATTTCTAAAATTCTTTGGTTCATAAATATAAATGGCCATAAATACCACCAACAAGTATAGTATTGCCCAATCATAAAACAAGGTTGAGAACATTACCCAAAGCGAAGCGTCAAAAATCTTGAATCTTATGTTTTTCAAAGACCGCATGCTAATAAGCCTCCGTATTGTCAACAACAGGAAGAAATTGCATAGAACAGCGCCATTATCTGTCAATGTTTCAGGAAAAATGACCATTAGCAAAGTAAAAAACAAGATTGTAAACGAATTGGTCTCGGTCATTTTGTTTCGTTTTACAATAAAATTGACCACAAAAAAGCTAGACAGCAAAAGACCTAATACCAATGTCTGTACTACTAATTGCTTAGGACCGTATACCCGATTGAAGAGAAAAAAATGAACCAGCCAATAAAAAAGAAACAGAAAAGTTTGTACAATTATGTAATTTATAGGTTTTGTTCTTCCAAAAATGCTTGAAATCATCTTGGTTTTTATATTTTTGCTTCGTAAATATACTATAAGATGAAGGCATTTTTCGAAGGCATAGAAAATTTATTTGTAAATGGGTTTTTCTTGCCCTATGACTTTTTTAGATTTTTGGAAAGCTGGTGGGTAGCCAATGCGGTAAACTGGATTTTCTTTATTATCGGCTCCACAGCGTTTGTATATTGGATGCTTGAATTGAAGAAATATAACGACAATAACGAGGAAGACAAGTCAATTACTTCCCATTCTTATTTATAGATCGAATCCAATATCTTTTCGATAATTCATCTTATCAAAATGTATCTTTTCTATAGTTTGATAGGAGACCTTTAATGCTTCCTGAAAATTAGTGCCAAAAGACGTGATGGCCATCACTCTTCCACCACTGGTCACCACTTTGCCATCGCTTTGGTCAGTCCCGGCATGAAATACCACAGAATCCTTGATA
>JAGLKG010000174.1 GCA_023141835.1 Maribacter sp.
TAGTCTTTATTTTTGAGGTAAGTCCTGAAGGGATAACAGAGACTTCATCCCCAGTTCTGAAAACGCCACTGGATACCCTACCGGCATACCCTCGATAATCAATAAAACCTTCCCGTTGTGGTCTCAACACTGTTTGAACAGGGAATCTGGCATCTATTTTATTTATGTCACTGCTTATATGTAAGGTCTCTAAAGTATGCAATAAAGGAGCTTCTAGGTACCATTCCATATTCTTGGATCTATTTACAACATTATCTCCCAACAAGGCACTTAAAGGAATAAATCGGATGTCCTTGATCATGAATTTCGATGAGAATTCTTCGAATTCTTTGATGACCTTTGAATAAATTTCTTCATTAAAATCAACCAGATCCATTTTATTAACACAGACGATAATATGTGGTATCTGCAAAAGTGAAGCAATAAAGGCATGCCGTTTGGTCTGCTCAATCACGCCATGCCTGGCATCAACCAGAATAATAGCGGCGTTGGCAGTAGAGGCACCGGTCACCATATTTCTGGTATATTGAATATGACCAGGTGTATCGGCAATAATAAATTTACGCTTGGGTGTTGTGAAGTATCTATAGGCAACATCAATGGTAATCCCTTGCTCTCTTTCGTCTCGCAAGCCATCTGTAAATAAAGCCAGGTCAATTCCATCATGCCCCCTTTTTCTACTGGTATTTTCAATGGCCCGCAGTTGATCTTCGAAAATAGATTTAGAATCATATAATAGTCGTCCGATAAGGGTACTCTTGCCATCATCAACACTTCCAGCAGTTGTAAATCGTAATAATTGGTTATTGTCTATTTGCATTTTCCTAATGTATTAGCGTGGTACTATTCATAAAAGTAGCTATGGGCCTAAAAATAACCTTGTCGTTTTCTGTCTTCCATGGCTGTTTCAGACCTTTTGTCATCCGATCGGTTACCGCGTTCGGTATTGCGCATTGCAGCTACTTCATCAACAATTTTTTCCAAAGTGTCAGCATCTGATTCTATTCCCCCGGTTATGGTAATATCCCCTAAAGTCCTGAATCTTATTTTCTTTGAATGGACTTTCTCATTTTCACCTAGGACAAGAAATTCGGAGTATGGTATCCACGAATTACTTCTCCAAACCACCTTTCTTTCGTGTGCATAATATAATGAGGGTATTTCAATTTGTTCTTTTTTAATATAGTTCCATACATCCATTTCTGTCCAATTACTAATTGGAAATGCCCTGAAATGTTCACCTTCAAAATGTTTACCATTAAAAATATTCCATAATTCTGGCCGTTGATTTTTTGGGTCCCATTGTCCGAATTCATCACGATGTGAAAAAAAACGTTCTTTGGCCCTTGCCTTTTCCTCATCCCTCCGTCCACCACCAATGGCACAATCAATTTTATTTTCTTCTATGGTATCCAATAAAGTGGTTATTTGAAGAGCATTTCTAGTGGCATGTTTTCCTTTTTCCTCAGTAACGCGACCCTGGTCAATCGATTTTTGAACAGAACCCACTAGTAATTCAAGACCAAGTTCTTTTGATAGATCGTTTCTGAATTTGATAGTTTCCGGAAAATTATGTCCTGTATCAACATGAAGCAAGGGGAATGGAATTTTTGATGGGTAAAATGCCTTTCGCGCCAAATGCGTTATTACGATTGAATCCTTGCCACCAGAAAACAAGATAACCGGATTTTGAAATTGAACCCATACTTCCCTTAGAACATATATTGCCTCGGATTCCAATTCGTCTAGATAATTTAAATAATATTTACTCATCTTCTAACTGCAGTTTTTCTTTGATTTTATTATAAACGATATCCACTGATTCCTCAATTGAATTTGATTGGGTCAAAACCACATCTGGCTTTTCTGGAGGCTCATAAGGTGCTGAAATACCTGTCATGTTC
>JAGLKG010000175.1 GCA_023141835.1 Maribacter sp.
TCACATACTTCCAAACTGGTGGCCATATGCACTTCTATGAAATTTTCAGCACCAACGGTATTTTTAATATTATTTCTATCTTTTATATATGGAGAAACAAATGCTGCTAAAACTACAAGGCCTGCCTCCACAAACAAATTGGCTATTTCTCCGATCCGCCGATTGTTTTCTGAGCGATCTTCAGGTGAAAAACTCAAATTTTTATTTATGCCGCGACGAATGTTGTCGCCATCCAATACAAAAGTTTTGATACCTTCATTGTATAATTTCTCGTCCAAAGCCGATGATATAGTTGATTTCCCTGAACCTGATAGCCCTGTAAAGAAAATCAGGAAGGAGTTGTGCCCGTTAGATAATCTTCTATTCTCTCTTGTGATTCTATATTCGTGTTGAACTATATTTTTTCCCATCCTTTATCTTTGATTCTTTTTTCCAAACCATAGTCAATCTTGTACCATAGTTTTTCATGTAAATAATAAAATATAATTTTTGTAATTATTTCTACAACACCAATTTTAAACCCGGTCATTGGATTGCCAGTTATTATCCAAGCTAAAACAACAGTATCCAAAGTGCCAATTGCCCGCCAACTAAATGTTTTAAAAACATGCCTTCTATTGCTGTTGGGTAGATTAATATTAAACCATAATCTTTCATGGAAGTAATACAATAACATTTTAGTTACTACCTCCGCTAGCCCAATTTTCATGCCCGTGATGGGATTACCCGTAATGATCCAGGACAAAATAAAAGTGTCCAAGGTACCTACGATTCTCCAAGTTATGGATTTGGCGATATGCCGTTTACGGGAATTACCAGACATTATTTTCTAACCATAAAATAACTGTTCAGCAAATTTTCTTTATTGTAGGCCAATTCTTTATTGGTTTCCTTTGAAATCACTGATAATCCTACTGCACTGCATATGGCATGCCCGGCGGCAGTATCCCATTCCATTGTTGGTGCAAATCTTGGATAAATATCAGCTTTTCCCTCTGCTACAAGACAAAACTTCAAAGAGCTTCCTTTCGAAACAATATCTATTTCTTTATAGTCCTTTTTAAGCTGTTCGATAAATTCAAGAGTGTCCTCGTTCATATGAGATCGGCTTCCCACAACTCTTATCAGATGGTTATCATCTTTTGTTGGATGGATCAGATCACTGTCGTTATAAAAGGGCCCATTAACCTCATGCTCATTGTTCAATACTGTTTTGTATGCTTTTCCTTTAGAAACATCTGCATAATATAGTTCTCTGGTAACAGGCACATAGATAACCCCAATTTTTGGTATGCCATTCTCGACCAATGCAATATTAACGGTAAACTCACCATTTCTTTTGATGAATTCCTTGGTTCCGTCCAAAGGGTCTACTATCCAACAAGTTGACCAGCCTTTTCTGATATCAAACTCCATGTTTCTGATTTCTTCACCAATTATAGGAAATTCTGTAGCTTCCAAATAGCTGTTGATTATGTCGCTTGAAGCAGTGTCGGCTTCTGTAAGAGGCGATTTATCTTCTTTTATATTAATCTCAAAATCATTTTCATAAATTTCAAGAATTTCTTTACCTGCTTCAACTGCACTTTTTAAAGCAATACTTAGATGACTATTCATAGGCGGATTCAAATTTTAGTTTGCGGTTGGTTATTATTTTATGTTCGGACTATCTAGCCCATGACTTTCTTTAAAGCAGTTCCAAAACGATGCATGTCTTCCATGGTTCCCGTACTTATTCGGGCCCAGTTATAAAAAGGTGGGAAGGGTCTACCAATAAGAATTCTTTCAGCTTGCATAGAATGGATTATCTCACGGATTGGCCTTCCTGTTTTAAAAAACACGAAATTGGTATGTGACTTTATATACTCAAGACCTAAGTCATCCAAAGTATTGTAGATTTCGTTTTTGGCCTTAACATTGTTCAATAAACTGGATTTGTAGAATTCATCATCCTTTAGGGCTTCTTTAGCAGCTTCAATGGCCATTGTATTGGTATTGGCCATAACACTGGCTTTTAATTTGGTGGCCAATTCTGGTTTAGCAATTAGGTACCCTACCCGTAAACCCGCTAATCCGAATACTTTTGAAAATGTCTTTGAAACAATAATATTGCGGCCTTCTTTTACCAATTCCACCATTGAGGGATAATCAGGTTCCATAATAAAATCGTAATAGGCCTCATCACTGAAAATAACGGATTGATGGTCATGGGATTTACAAAAATCCTTGAGCTTGTCTTTATTCAATAAGGTGCCTGTTGGGTTATTTGGGTTACAAATAAAAATAAGTTTGGTCTTTTTATTTATCCTACTGGCCATAGCCTCTAAATCATGTTCCATTTTATCGTTTACCGGGACCCTATGTACTTTGGTGCCAAAAGTCTCCGCATAACTGAGCATAGCTTGGAAAGTAGGATCTGCAGCTATAATCTCACCATCGCCAAAACCGCCAAAAGTTAGTCCGGCTGCTTTTAAACCTTCTGTTGAACCTCCGGTAATTACTATATGATCTTTGGAAACCGCCTCCTTTTCTGCTATTACATTGACAAGTGATGATAGCGTTCTAAAAGGATATCTACATCCTACTTCAAAATTATTTGAGAGAACTTCCCTGACCTTTGGAGATGGTCCATATGGATTTTCATTGGCATTAAGTCTGGCCAATGTGGTATGGTCAAAAGGATTTTTGGGAGTGTCCATCGCCAACGCTTCAAACCCGCCCAGGATAGCAAAACCACTGGAAAGACCAATGGTCTTAAGCCAATTTCTTCTATCAATATTTCTCATATGCTAAACTTAGAGAAATAAGATACGAATAATAATAAACTATTGGGAATTAGTTTCTTGAAATGAAAATAAAACGGAAGACCTTATAGCTGATATTCTTGGCTGCTTCGATCCTCATTCCCCATTTTATCGACAATAAAAGTATCTTTAAGAATATAGAGGGCTACAATAGTAACACCCATTATCAGTAGTGGAATCGCAAACTCCCAATTCAATAGTTTCATAAGGCTTCCTGCTATAATTGATAGTGTTCCTATGACCATCAAAAAGTTCCATGCTATTTGACTGTTGCTATTTTTGGCTCTTCGGTCATCATCAAGAAAATAGGCTGTTCCTTCCATAATAAACCAGATTACGAAAGTAACGGCTATTATTACCTGAAAAATAATGGTATACGGAAAGTCCATAATTCGGAAGACGCCATTGGTTGTCCAAAAAACAACAAGGATTAATTTTACATAGTCGATAAATTGAACAGTTGGTTTTTTCCAAAAGCGAACAATGTATAGAATACCAATAGTAATAAAAGAAATAAGCATTGTCTGCCAGGCCAAGGACCATTCCAAGACTTTCATCAACATACCCATTAACAAGATAACCATTGATACTCTTAAGGGAAATGTTAAAATCTTTTTATAAACGCTCATAATTTTGGTTTTAGATCCTGAACGCTGTCCAGGAAAAGGTTAAATCACCTTGATGTTGGCCTTAAGGCCTTTCATAATTCCGAGTATGTTGTTAACGGTTTCTTTTAGATAATGTTTTATCAAGACATGGGGAATACGAATTGTTGTAAATCCATTTTTAAAGGAATGCATAGTCTTTTCCAGATCATTCATGGCCTGTTCATGGGTTAACATATGATATTCAACATCAATTTCAATATTGAGTTTCACGCGGGAAATTGCTATATCTATCGATTTATTTCCGTCCCACCATTCCAACATTGGGTTTACACCGACTGCCTTTAAACCATAGTACAATTGCATGGCCTCAATAGGGGTATTATTGTTTTCGATCAATTTTGCCATTCGGGTTCGATGTTGTTTACATAATTCAAGACCCAATTGATCCATCGAATTCTTGTGCTCTAAATAATCAAGATTTTTACTGCATTCTAAACATGTCATTTATTGGGGGCGATTTAGATTTGGGATTAGTATAACCCCAGACTTTATTAATTATTATATAAAATCGATGTATGACGTCCTATTTTTGGATGAACTACATTTTTTTAGATGAACTACATTAAAAAGTGTTAAAACT
>JAGLKG010000176.1 GCA_023141835.1 Maribacter sp.
CAGGGTATGATTAATAGTAAACTAAGGCCTGGGGATAGGTTATCCCCCAAATCAATGCTAATCTGGCGAATAGCTCAAATATTGGTTTGGTTGGTGGGTGTATTTATTGTTTTTAGTTTGATTTTTTACCCGACCCTAGGTATTCATCTTTTTTGGAATATATTGATTCCAATTGCTCCCTTATTGCTAGTAGTTGCGACGGGTTTATGGCGGAATATTTGCCCTATGGCCTCAACTGCACTTTTTCCAAGGCATATGGGTTTGTCAAGAAGAAAAAAGATAACTGTAGAGGGGATGGGAAAACTCAATCTTATAGCCGTATTGGCTTTATTTGTGTTGGTGCCCCTACGCCATGCGATATTTGATTTGAATGGCCCGGCCACGGCGGTATTGATTCTGTCATTGGCCTTGATAGCGGTTGTTGTGGGGTTGCGCTATGAATGGAAAAGCGCATGGTGCTCAGGCCTCTGCCCAGTTCATCCAGTAGAAAAGTTATATGGATTGAATAATAAATTAAAATTACCAAATGCGCATTGTAGCTCATGCCATCGTTGTGTTACCCCTTGTCCCGATAAAACCCCTGGGATCAATCCACTTTCAACGAAGAAAACAATGTCAAATAAAATTGCCGGATTTCTTATGGTCGGTGCTTTTCCGGGATTTGTCTGGGGATGGTTTCAGGTTCCCGATTATGATGGAATAACCACTTTGGAACAACTTATAACTATCTACAAATTGCCTACAGTGGGATTGCTCGTCACGGGGATTCTATTCTTGATTGTAAAGAAGTTCATAAAGGAGAAATCCTTGATCGCTATTTTTTCAGCTGCTGCAGTTTCTTGCTATTATTGGTTTAGGATACCTGCCTTATTTGGATTTGGTAATTCCTCTGGAGATGGAACTCTTGTTGATTTAACGGCAGTAGTACCAGAATGGTCCATTATGGCCTTGGTGGTAACCCTCACCCTTTTCTTTTTCTGGTGGATCGTACTTAGCAAACAACGTAAGATCAGCTGGGTCGTTAGGCCTGCATACGCCACAGAGGGAATGAATTTTCGAAAGTACGCCTATGGCAAGAATAGAGGATAAAAACTAGGAACAATGGCTTTGCTATACTTCAATATCCTTTAAAGAAATCACTTTCCCTGAGTTTTTGATTTCCCCGGCCCATTGAACAATCGTCTTATCCCTAAAATCTTCCAGAATTCTTTGTTTAAACGGAAATGCAATGGAATGTACAGGGCAAGGGTTTTCATCACTGCATTTTGACAACCCTAAAAAACACTGATCGAATTTCGCAGCTCCATCTATACTCATAACGATATCCCAAACCGAATTTTCTTTATTCTTTTCATCAAGAAAAAATCCACCTTTTGGCCCTTTCATAGAAGACACCAGTTTATCCCTTTGCAATTGTTGTAATAATTTGGCTAAAAAAGGTTGAGGGGTCTTCAGATCATCCGCAATTTTATTGACACCTATTTTTTTAGTGCCGTCAGCGTGTATGGCTAAATAGAGCATAGAACGAATGGCATATTTGCAAGCTTTGGATAGCATAAAAATATCAATTTACCGCTAAAGATAATAAAAAGACTTTTTTATCCTTAATTAAAAAAGTGCATTGGAGTTGATGAATTTCAGTTGAACCTAGTATTTGCTGTTGAATGCATACGTATTGATTTATTCTATATCAAACCTACATCAGTAATTATTTCCAAAAGACCTGGACCTGATTGGTCAAAAAGGGCTTGCATAGCGGTTGCCAAATCTTCTGTTTTTCGTACTCTTTGGCCCCAAGCCCCACAAGAAGTGGCAAATTCTGCAAAATTTGGATTGGACAGGGAAGTTTGCCAAACGTCAAATTCGCCTGCTCTTTGTTCTTTGGATATTTTACCCAATTCATTATTGTTTAGGACAAGCACTTTTACCGGCATTTTATATTTTACCAATGTTGTTATTTCCGCCAAATATTGACAAAGTCCACCATCTCCGGCAACGGCAATAATGGGTCTGGAATTACCGACAGCTGCCCAAGCACCCATTGCCGCTGGTAGTGCAAAGCCTATTGACCCCAAGTATCCTGACATTAAAAAATCTTGTTGTTCAGGTTCAAAATAACGTCCAAAAGAGTAGGCGTTGTTACCGACATCTACACACATTACAGCATTTTTGGGAGTGAGTTTGTTCATAGTCTCGAAAACTTCAATTGAACTTAAACCATTTTCTGAAGTTTCCCTCAAGCGTCGAGCCTTTTCAATTTTCCAGATGGCCCATCGTTCTGCAATTTCATCTTTTTGGTCAATGGCACTTATTTTTCCCATTAGCTCTGAAGTAAAAATATCCAACGTTCTTGAAATCTCGCCCCAAACGGCTACATCTACTTGATGGAATTTACTCAAGGCCAATGGGTCAAAATCTACCTGAATGGTTGGCTTTTTGGGTGTAATTCCTGTATGGTTGGAAAATGAGGCGCCCAACACTATTAACAGATCAGCCTCATTCATAAACCATGAAGCTATTGGCGTACCACTTCTACCCAAAACACCGCAGCCCAATGGGTGATTATCGGCAATTAGTCCTTTTCCTTTAAAAGTTGTTACGACAGCGGCATTAAGGCTTTCAGCAAAATCCACGGCAGAATCCTTATGTGCTCGGGCTCCATGTCCCATGATTATCAAAGGACGTTTGGCTTTTTTTATGAGAGCGACGGCTTTATCTGACATTTCCTTGGGTGGGGCAATTTCCATCGGTGTGATTCTGTTTGCCGGGAATTTGGCCTTAGACCCAGGCTTGGCCAAGCGCTCCTGTACTTCATCTGGAAAAGTAAGATGTGATACGTCTCTTTTTAGAATAGCATGTTTGATGGCCAGGGACATCAGCTCGGCATGCCTGCTATCACTTTGTACCCGATGGTTGAATGCTGCCACCCTATTAAAGGCTTGGACCAAATCGACTTCCTGAAAATTACCTGTTCCCACTACTTGGGTTGCAACTTGCCCGGTCAAGGCCAAAAAAGGAGCTCTATCAACCTTTGCATCCCACATGCCTGTGTATAAATTGGTAGCCCCAGGACCTGCAATAGTGAAACAAGCTGCTGGTCTGCCAGTCAATTTTCCATAGGCGGAGGCAGCAAAAGCTGCGGCACCCTCATGCCGAATACCATAAAATTCAAGATTGCCCTTTTGCTCTTGTCGCTTCATGGCATCAGCAAAACCCAGATTAGAATGTCCTACCATACCAAAGATCTTGGTAACTCCCCAGTTGATCATAGTTTCGACCATGATGTCCGAAATAGTCTTTTGGTGCTCACGTTCTTCTTCAATACCAACATAAACAGCGTCGTTTTCTTCTTTGATCGGGAAAGTTTCGACACCATCATCAAAACCTCCTGGTGGAAGACCAGTATAAGGGTCAAAATCCCAGCCATGCCATGGACAGCGCAGCAACCCATTCTCAATAGAACCTTCGCCTAATGGACCACCCTGATGAGGACACTTGTTGTTTAAAGCAGAAAACTTGCCTTTATAATGGGTAAGACAAATCCCCTTATGATTGGCCGTAACCGTTTTAACCCTTCCTTCTGGAAGATCTTTCTTATGGCCCAGAACTTTATGCCAAACAACTTTTTTTGTAGTAACCATGGGTAGTATTAGTTTTTATAATTCTTAAAGGCTTCAGTAAAAAAAGTATTGACCATGCTTACAGTGATACTTGAAGAAGGCAGTATAGCCCCTTTAAATGAATCATTGAGCCATGATCCGTGAGATAAAGAACCAAACCTTGAGGTGTCTATCCCAGAATGACCTTTGTAACCACTAATATAAAAATAATGGTCATTGATTAAAGAATCTGGAACGGCAAGTCCCAATCCGATGGCAAATCCATCTTCAAAGACCACATACGCCCCAGTATCAAAATGATGGGGCCATATTCGTATTTCCGATGCCAGATTGTGATTTTTTAGAAATGTTTCTAAAGTCAATTGCGCCAGAGTTCTTACGTTTTTTAGTTCTTTTAGCCGGTTGGGACCTTCCAGTTTGAACGTAAAGTCATCTGCTATAAGAAATCGCGATTCATAATGAAAGTTATATGAATACGGATTTGCATTATGGGAAGTAATTTGTTTAATCCATTCCAAGATATCCTGATGAGAGCTGCCATCCAATGCATACAAAGTCGATTTGCCATTGGAATGGAATTCCAAGGTAAAGTTATCATAGCTTACACAAAGCATATCCCCATTTGTATGTAAAGGGCGTGATTGTAAAAGGGCATTGTTAGTTTCGAAAAACAGATTGGTATGGCTATCATCCGATTTTTTCTCTAAAAAACTGATTCCGGCGGCCGCTAGATATTGTGCGGCCAAGTACATCATTTTGTCCATCTTAGCGCTGATGTTCTGGACTACTAAAACCAGCTTTGCAACCTGCTTCCCATTCATCGGGCTGGTTGCCATGAGCAGGAATTCCTCCACTGTCCTTCAGCATACGGGCCAAATGCAGGCAATTCCAGACGAGAAAGGTTGTGTTTCTATTGGTGAAATCATTCTCTGGCCCCCCTGATCCTTCATCCCTATATGATGGTCCAGGTCCAGCTTCCCCCATCCACCCTGCATCTGCTTGGGGAGGAACGGTATATCCAATATGCGATAATGAGAAAAGTATGTTCATCGCACAATGCTTCACTCCGTCTTCGTTTCCCGTAATCAATGTGGCACCTACTTTACCATAATCCCTATATTGCCCCTGGGCATTGAATTGATGGGTGTATCCGTACATTCGCTCCAAGGTCCTATTGCAAACCGAGGATTTTTCACCAAGCCAAACAGAGGTACATAAAATCAAAATATCGCATGCATCTACTTCTTTTTGAATGATAGGCCAATCATCTCTATCCCATTCTGCAGTTTTGGACATATCCAATCCCAATCCGGCAGGAATTTCATAATCCACAGGTCTTATGATTTTGGACGAGACACCGTTGGCTTCAAAAATCTTTTGGGCCACATGAATAAGACCTTCTGTGTGTGATAAAATAGGTGTCCTATTTAAGGTACAGTTGAGAAACAATACTTTGAGGTCATCATATTTTGCTGGGGCATTTGAGCACTGATGTTCTGTCATTTTGTGTAGTTGTTCTGACATAATGGTGTTGTTTAGAAATTGATTTTTTTTATTGCTTCTACCGCTCTGGGGACAGGGCTAAAACATATAGTAAGTCGTAAGCAATCCTTTTCCTTTACGTATAATAGGATATTACATATGAACCTTTATGTTCTATCGTTGGCACCAGCAATTGTGCTTTGTGTTTAAACCGAACAATGTTTCGGAATACATTTAATCCTGTGAAAAATAAATACTGTTTTTTGACAAGTAATCATATATTTTATTAATATATGGATATAATATAGGTTGTTTTGGGTATAAAATAGATTGAAGTTAATCGAAAATTCATTGATTTTTGTGAATAGGCCCATTTTTGAACGGGCTAAAAGATTAATTTCATAAAAAGATACCTAAATTAAGTGCCGATGCCAGCTGCCAAGACCGTATTGATGATAGGTTGTTTTGATACTAAGGGTGAAGACTTTGATTTTCTCCACAGCTGTTTGGTTGAGCAAAACGTCAAAGTCATAGCTATAAACACGGGGGTTTTGGGGACGACGAAACTTTTTCCGGTAACCATCGAATCCACTAAAATTGCAGAAGCCGCCGGAACATCCCTTTCCAGTCTGAGAAAGGATGAAGATAGGGGACAGGCATTGGAAAAAATGGGTATTGGGGCTTCCCTGATTATTTCGGAGCTGATGTCCCGAAAAAAAATCGATGGAGTCATTGGTATGGGTGGTGGCGGTGGAACCTATATCTTTTTATCCGCTGTCAAAAAAATTCCTTTTGGCATTCCCAAGCTGTGTTTGACTACCCTGGCCACCAAAGACCTTTCTGAACACATTGGAAGTAAGGATGTCACCTTGATGCCTTCCATTGTTGATGTAGCTGGACTAAATAAAATTAGTCGTATTCTTATTAATCAGGCAGCTGGTGCCCTATTTGGAATGATGAACGTCGTTGACGAGGATCAATCAAAAGACAAAGGTAGTATTGCAATAAGCATTTTTGGTAATACCACTCCCTGTGTTGACCAATGTTCCAAAATATTACGGTCCGAGGGGTATGATGTACTTTCTTTTCATGCCGTTGGGACTGGGGGAAAGACTATGGAGGATCTTGTACTCGACAACTGTTTCGATGCGGTCTTGGATATTACCACCACTGAGTTGGCCGATGATTTATGTGGAGGTATTTGTAGTGCAGGCCCGCAAAGATTAACCGCAGCAGGTAAAATGGGCATTCCCCAAGTCGTAGTTCCAGGTTGTTTGGATATGGTCAATTTTGGTGCTCTGAAAACCGTCCCGGAAAAATATCAGCAAAGACAACTGTTCAGTTGGGATCCTAATGTGACCCTAATGCGAACCAATGAAAAGGAGAACCAATGGCTCGGTAAATCCTTTGCTGAAAAATTAAACAATTCCAAAGGAAAAGTAGTAGTAGTATTACCATTGAAGGGAATCTCCAAAATCAGTAAAAAAGGAGAGGTTTTCTATGCTCCGCATGTGGACAGCGTTTTATTTGATGCTATTCGACAATACCTTAATCCTAATATACCCGTCATTGAAGTGAATACCGATATCAACGATGCCAAATTTGCAAGTATCGCCGTGGCGGAACTATTGAAACTTATGCTTGATTAGGGAATTGTCACAGTTTCATCTTTATCTATATTATGACTAGAATAGTATAAAATAGGTAAGGATATGGTATAATACAGTTGTTTTTGGGGACGAAACAGCTGGATTTCAAGTAAAATATGTTGCTCCTTTGCTTAAATAAAAGAATTTTTACAAAACAGTAAAACATACATAAGATGCCAAATCCGTGGACAGGAATAGGAAATCCCTATACAAAACAAGAAGTAAGAGATAGGTTACAAGCGACACTGGACCAAAAAAAAGCGATTATTGCCGCTGGTGCGGGCACGGGTATTAGTGCCAAATTTATAGAAAAAGGAGGTGCGGATTTGATTATTATTTACAATTCAGGCAGATTTAGAATGTCGGGTCATGGTTCAACGGCCGGATTGATGGCTTATGGTGATGCCAATGCAGTGGCCATGGAAATTGGTGAATTCGAAGTATTACCTGTGGTCAAAGAGATTCCTGTTATTTGCGGTGTACACGGTACTGACCCACGAAGAAGAATGTGGCATTTTCTTGGTCAAGTAAAGGACATGGGCTTTTCAGGGGTGAACAATTTTCCTACCCATTGTATTGTGGATGGTCATTTCAGAAATGTACTGGAGGAAACCGGTATGGGCTTTCAGAAGGAAGTGGATATGGTCGAATTGGCAACTAAAATGGATTTGTTCTCTATTGTCTACGTGGCTGAACCTGAAGAGGCAGTGCAAATGGCCGACGTGGGAGCGGATGCAATTATTTCACATGTTGGTACAACGATAGGAGGTTCTATCGGAGTTACAGGAGCAACCCGCTCAATGGATTTTGCAATTGATAAAACACAAGAGATTATTGAGGCGGTAAGAAAATCGAATCCCGATACATTCTTCCTTGCTCACGGCGGTCCGGTTAATACACCAGAAGATGTAAGGATGATTTTGGATAAAACTGATGCACATGGGTTTGTGGGAGCTTCTTCGCTGGAGAGAATGGGAGTGGAGCAATCATTGACTGACCTAACAAGACAATTCACGTCCCTTACGCTGAATAAATAGTTGATATGAGTAGGTACTGGAAATTTGTCAAGGATTCGGAAACAATTAAGGAGAATGTTTTAGGACGTAATCATTATTGGCATTTCAATGCTGATATTACCAAGCAGGCCGATATCTATATGGTCAAAGTGGTAATGCCCGTTGGAGGCATGCACAATTTCCATAGACATCCAGAAATGAATGAAATTCTTTATATCCTCAAGGGTACGGCTGAGCAATGGGTAGAGGATGAAAAGCAAATTTTGAAAGCTGGGGACTCAGTTTACATAGACCCCGATGTTGTACACGGAACTTTCAATGTAGGTGATGAAGTTTTGGAGTTTTTGGCCATCTTGGCCCCTTCTTCTGGATGGGAGGCGGGTACAATTGATGAATATCAAAATGTACCTTACTCTGAATATCGAAAAGACAAATAGCCAATAGAATTATATGTATTGAAGCATAAACCAAGAAGCAATCATACGAGTTTAACCTGACCATTGAAAAACCATAAAAAATAAACAGATGAAAAAATCGATTACTCGCCTAGCATCAATAATAGCGGTTCTGGTAGTAGTGATTTCCTGTTCGGGGAAAAAAGAAAAACTACCGGAATTGACGTATAGCGGAGAAGAACCACGAATACAAAACCCCTTGAGTCCCGAAGATTCTCAAAAACATATTCAAGTGCCAGAAGGTTTTGAGGTAGAACTATTTGCTTCAGAGCCCAATATTATTAACCCCATTGCTTTTACCTGGGACGAAAGAGGAAGGCTTTGGGTAGTACAATCACAAGATTATCCACATGGCCTCAGCAATGATGTCGGAGGTGATAGGATTACGATTTGTGAAGATACCAATGGAGATGGCAAGGCCGATAAGTTTACTGATTATGCTACAGAACAAAGCCTGTCTACTGGAATTGTCAAGGTAAAGGGAGGTATAATCGTTGCCCAAGCTCCGAATATGGTTTTTCTTGAAGATACTGATGGTGATGATAAAACGGATAGGAGTACGATACTCTTTGATGGTTTTGGAATCTGGGATACCCACGCAGGACCGTCAAGTCTACGATACGGTATTGATAATCATATTTGGGGATCTGTCGGGTATTCTGGATTCGAAAATAAGTTTGGCGACAATACGGTCAATTTTAAAATGGGAGTGTATCGTTTTGCCAAAGACGGTTCCTTTTTTGAACCTGTAGGCCAATTTAATAATAACACATGGGGACTTGGCTTTAACGAGAGTTTTGAAATATTTGGATCCACAGCAAATAACAATCATTGTTGTTATGTGGGTATTCCCTTAAAACATTATGACTATTTGGATAAAATGCCCAACTGGGCCCTTAACGCAGACTTTATTCAAGGGCACTATGAAATATCATCCTGTTGATACAATTCCATTACAACAGGTAGATGTTCGCGGAGGGTATACGGCTGCCGCAGGAGCCAACTTCTATACCGCAAGAAACTATCCTAGAGAATATCAAAATCAAATGTATGTAAATGAACCGACCGGACATTTGGTGCATTTATCAAGAATTGTTAAAGATGGCGCTGGGTATAAAGAAGTGGACGGTGGAAATATTTTTGCAAGTACCGATGCTTGGACAGCTCCCGTATTTTCAGAGACAGGGCCTGATGGCAATTTATGGGTGGCTGACTGGTATAATCCCGTTATTCAGCACAATCCGGATAAAAGGGGAATGGACAATCAGATTTGGAATGCTGATAAGGGAGAAGGAAATGCACATCTGAATGAGCACCGGGACAAGGGGCATGGTAGAATCTATATCATAAAACATGAAGATGGGGATGATTCTGACATTGAGGCACTTGATGCAGCAAATGACGAAGATCTTATTGAAGCAATTCAAAGTGACAATATGTTTTGGAGGACCACTGCTCAACGTCTAATTGTAGAGGAAAACAAAACGGATTTGATTCCTGAGTTGATTTCATTGGTGGATAATGGTGAAAATAAAGATGAAAGTGGTCTTAATGGAGGAGCATTGCATGCACTTTGGACACTTGATGGACTAGGGACCTTGACCACCAGTGATAAGGCAAAGGCAGCTGCAATAAATGCATTGAAAAATGAATCTTACGCAGTAAAAAAAGCCGCACTTGCATTATTGCCAGAATCAATTGAAGGAAGCAAAATGCTTGCTGAATCAGGACTATTTGAAGATGCTGACATGGCGCTAAGGTTAGCGGCAATCTTACGGGCAGGTGAATTGCCAGAAACAAATGGGTTATACGAAAAGATAGCAGTGGCCGCTGAGAATACCGAAAATAGTTCAGATAAATGGTTACAGGCAGCTATCAAGGTCTACCATCAAGAATTAAATTATTCCGAGGTAGATCCAAAGGTTGTTAAGCTTTTAATGCCATCGGCTGAGGAGCAAAAGGCTATATGGAGTTATACGCAAAATAAACCATCGGATGATTGGTTCAACTCCGATTTTGATGATTCGAAATGGGAAAATGGCCCTTCGACTTTTGGAGGCAAAGATACTCCCGAAGCGAAAACGGCCTGGACTTCCTCTGATATTTGGCTACGACGCGAATTTGTGTTAAACGAAGAAATTTCCGAACCAGTACTGAAAATCAAGCATAATGATAATTATGCAATTTACGTAAACGGACAATTGCTAATCGAAGAAGATGGTGTAAGTAAAGCATATAAATACATTAAGCTTGACACCGAAAAAGGAAGCCTCTTTAAAAAAGGTAAAAACGTCATTGCAGTCTATTGTCATGACGGTGGAGGAAATCGCTATATCGATGTGGGTATTGGTAAGGCCGGGAAAATAAAAGCAGATGTGGTTTTTAATTTAAATACAGTCAACCAAAAAATGGCCTATGACAAGACTATTCTTAGAGCCACGGCAGGGCAGACTGTCGAGATTGTGCTGAATAATGTGGATCAGATGCCACATAATCTGGTAGTCATTAAAGATGGAAGTTTGGAAACCTTTGGAGAACGGGTTGATATATTCCTGAAAGATCCGGATGCCGCAAAAATGGGTTATGTGCCAAATTCAAGGTATGTCCTTGGTGCTACAGAAATGTTGGAACCTGGCGAGACAGGATCCTTCATATTTCAGCTTCCCAATAAACCAGGAAGATATCCTTTCGTTTGTACTTTTCCGGGGCATTGGCGATTAATGCAAGGCGTTATTATAGTTGATGCCCCTGGCACATACCTATCCGAAGGTAGCAATGCCTATAAAATAGCAATGATGGGAGGGGGAGGCTCCCATGATTTCTTGAAGTTTTTTGGTATTAGCGATGGCAAGATATTGAGCGAAAAAGGAAAAACAACGGTCCTGTACACCGAAAATTCACGTCAATTGGGAGAAAACATCAAAGATTCTGACGCCTTGTTTATTTGTAATAACAAACCAATTGACAATGATACTCGAGCAGGCATTTTTAAAAGGGTAGATGAAGGTATGAATATGTTCATTTACCATCCTAGTACGTGGTACAATTGGAAAGATTGGCCTGAATACAATCAGCAATTGGTCGGTGGTGGCTCTGAATCCCATGAGAAGCTACAAGAGTTTGAGGTGAGGGTAGTAAATCCAAATCATCCTATCATGAAAGGAGTGCCCTCCAAGTTTAGGATAACAGACGAACTCTATCGCTGGAAGAAAGACCCTGAAGGAGTGGACGTAGAAGTGCTTGCAATAGGCAAAGGACTTGAATCCGGAGAAGAATTTCCAGTGGTTTGGGTGGTAAAGCATGCGAAGGCCAAAATAGTGGGTAATACGCTAGGCCATGACGAAAGGGCACATGATTTACGTGCTTATAAAACCCTGTTGAAAAATAGTCTCCAATGGATTAAGGGCGAACAATAGTCTTA